>CBFHXH010000013.1:20534-46240 GCA_965659735.1 uncultured Pikeienuella sp. | reverse complement strand
GAATGATCCGTGGTGCGGTTACATGGCTTATCTGCGTCAGCACCTTGATGGAGCTGGCCCAAAGCCGGGTGATGAACAGCGCGACGCGGTCCTGGCCGCTGTCCGCGCCGAAGCGAAGGACGGCGACCCCCTTTGGCCGTTTCGCAAGGGTTTGATTTGCGAATATCAGGCTGGTGCCGTGGAAGAGCTAACAGAGCTGGATTGGGACACCGCCGAAGGTATGCTGACCTCGGCCCGCATGGCCGCGCTGAACCCGCCTGCGGCTGATGGGATTTCGCCGCTGGTCCCGGTCTTTGATCATCTTGACGGCGATGCGCTTGAATCGCTGGAACCCGTTGATCTGTCGTCATCGGCCTATTGCAACCGGCTTGGAACGTCGGAACTGGCCCTCAGTCAACAACGTGGTGGGCTGGTTGAGGCGCTGGGCTTTCCCGGCTCGCTACAACGCGCGCCCGACTGGTATGCTCATATTCAGGTCACATATCATCGCTGGGCCCGCGAACACATCGAAGGGCACCAGTCTGAAGAGGACGGTTCCAAGTTCGGTGGCATCCCGCTGCATTGTTCGCGGTTTCACGCGGCCTTTGAGGGATCAATGGAGTTCGCAGTCAAGGACAACCTGATCTTCCTGTTGCCGGAGCTGGACGACCCAAACCGCGCAGGCCGTTTGGAGGTGCGCGACGCCTAAGGCAATGTTGTCGTGCTCGACACCGTGCTGGCGGCAGCCCAACTGAACGCGACGGCACTGAAGGGGAACGGGTCGATTTCTTCGCAGAAGACTTGGCTGCGTCAGCCTCTCTTTCCGGCGCGGTGAACAGGACCAACCGTCTGCCGCCGCCCAAAGTCTTTACGCTGCTTTTTGATTATAACACCCGCGAAGAACCGCTTTCAGATGCTCAGCTTCAGGCGTTGAAGGCTGAACTTGGCTGTCGTGATCCAGCCGAACCGTTGCGGATCGCCATGACCGGCCACGCCGACTGTTTCGGCCCGCGCTGGTACAATCAGATCCTGTCCGAAGATCGCGTGAAGAACGTTTTCAACGGTGTGATCCGGCCGGCTCTGCTGGCGCAGGGCTTCACCGAGGATATGCTGAACGATAAAAAGTGGTTCAAGTTGGCGGGGCTGGGCGAAAGCGCACCCGCGACTGGTGACGAGCCTGCGCGCCGCTGCGAAGAGGCTTTGGATCCAGATCGGCGCGTCGTGGTGTTGGTTCAGTAAGCATTCACAGGCGATCGCGCAGCGAATACCACGCCATCGCCAACGCCAGAAGCGGCGAGCGAAATGACGGCCCGCCGGGAAACCGGGGGGTCGGCAGTGACGACATCAGATCAAATTGTTCGGATTGCCCACGTATCGCTTCAGCTGCGATTTTGCCCGACAGGGTAGCTATGGCGACGCCATGCCCGGAATAGCCTGACACGGACAGAACGTTCGGCGCAATGCGCGCCAGGTGGGGCAAGCGGCTCATCGTAATGGCCAACGTGCCGCCCCAGCCGTAATCGATCCGCGTATCTTTCAGGTATGGGTAGATTGACAGCATCGCTTTGCGCACAAAGCCTTTGATGTCGGACGGAAAGCGATAGCCGTAACTTTCCTGCCCGCCAAACAGCAGTCGCCGGTCAGGCGATAAGCGATAGTAGTTCACTACAAACTTGCTGTCGGCCACCGCCATGCCATTGGCGATCACGCGCTGCGCCACACTTTCTTCCAATGGCTCTGTTGCCAAGATGAAGTTGTTGATTGGCATCACCCGCGCAGCCACAGGCGGGCTGAGGTCCCCAAGATAGCCATTGCAGGCAAGGATGACATGATCTGCTGTAATGCGCCCATCCGCAGTCTCGACGATTGGTGCGCCAGTGGTGTGAGACTTGGTGATCTCTGACCGTTCATAGATCGTCGCGCCCGCCGCCTCAGCCGCATTGGCGAGGCCGAGCGCATAATTCAGGGGGTGGAGGTGCGACGCGCCCGGATCGACCGAACCTCCAAAGTATGCGGAACTATCTACGATGGCGCGCAACGCGTCGCGGTCCAGCACTTCGGTCGAATAATCGTAGTGGGTGGCGAGATGCTCGGCCTCAGCCTTCAGATCGTCGAAATAGCGGGCCCGGTGGATCGTATGAATCACACCGGGTTTCAAGTCACAGTCGATGGCGTGGCGAGCAATCAGATCGCGCACGGTGGCCTTGGCTTCTTCAGCTAAATCCCAGAGCCGCCGCGCATCCCCCGCGCCTACCATCTTTTCCAGTTCTTCCTGCTCAACCCGCTGGCCTGTGCCCAGCTGACCTCCGTTACGCCCTGACGCGCCCCATCCAACGCGGTGGGCGTCCATCAGCGCGACTTCAAACCCGGCTTCGGCCAGATGCAGTGCGGCGGAAAGGCCCGTGTAGCCAGCGCCGATAATCGCTACATCCGCCCGCCGGTCACCCTTCAGCGCTGGGCGATCTGGGGCAGGGGCCGCCGTCGCGGCGTACCAGGACGGCGCGTGTACGCCCGTGCGGTCATTTGCGTAAAGCAGGTTCATAACCTTTGTGTCGCGCGCTCCGGCAAAACGCGCAAGCCCGGCGCGCGACGTTTCATCGGGTCGCGTTGTGTCCAACGGATGTCTATACCACTCAGCAATGAAAAGGGAGACTGCCGCATGGATGAAGAATTTGGCGATGATTTTGCGACCTTCGGCGACAGGATCGCCAATGCGCGGGATGCAATGGTCCTGACGCAGGCGCAATTGTCGCGGCGGCTTGGCGTGCAGGAAGAAACCTTGGCGGATTGGGAAACGGACCGGTCAGAGCCTCGTGCAAACAAGTTGCAGATGCTTGCGGGTGTTCTGAATGTTTCGCTCGTCTGGTTGATGTCGGGCGAAGGCGAAGGCGCCCCAGCGCCAATTGAGACCGAAGCGGTGGACGCCGAAGCAATGCTGAGCGAACTGCGCGCCATTCGCGCTGAACAGCTGCGCCTTGCGGAAAGATCCACACGGCTTGAAAAACGACTGCGCGGTTATCTTCTTGGCTAGCATGTCTGGCCTGCGGCTGGGCATTGATTTGGGTGGAACCAAGATCGAATGCGTGGCGCTGGCGCCCAACGGTGTGGTTGTGGCCCGCCGCCGCGCCGCAACGCCGCGCGATGACTACCGCGAAATTTTGCAAACAGTCGTCGACTTAGTGGTGGCTGTCGAAGCGGAATACGAGCTTGCGCCGACGTCTGTTGGGCTTGGTGCGCCGGGATCAATTTCACCCTTCACCGGTTTGATGCGAAACTCCAATTCGCTTGTCTGTAATGGCCGACCCTTTGCGGACGATCTTGCTGCGCTTTTGGCTCCGCGGGCTTTGAAGGTTGCAAATGACGCCAACTGCTTTGCGATGTCCGAAGCATCGGATGGCGCAGCAGCGGGCGCCAATGTCGTGTTTGGCGTGATCCTCGGCACGGGCGTCGGCGCTGGCGTCATCATCAACGGCGCACCGCTGGTTGGCGTTAACGGTGTAGCGGGCGAATGGGGGCACACCAAACTTCCCGCCCCAACTGTAGAGGAATTGCAGACGCCTCCCTGCTGGTGTGGTCGCTCGTTATGCCTTGAACAATTTCTATGCGGACCTGCAATGGCGGCGGATCACGTGCGCCTGGGCGGCGACGCCAAGGACGGCGCTGAAGTGGCGCGTCTGGCGAATGCGGGCGAGCCTGTGGCGGTCGCTGCGTTGGCCAGGTTCGTGGATCGCCTGGGCCGGGCGCTGGCGGGCGCTATCAACTTGCTGGATCCAGATATTATCGTATTGGGAGGCGGTCTTTCAAACATAGACAGACTGCCGAACCTAGCCATGGAGGCGATGCGGCCCCATGTCTTTTCCGATGACATCGTGACACGAATCGTCGCAAATCAACATGGCGACAGCTCAGGCGTCCGCGGCGCCGCCTGGCTTTGGCCATTGGAGGGGAAATGACCGAAACTTTTGAACATCGTCTGAAGCGTTTGAAGATGCGCAGCATGCGCCGTGGCATCAAGGAAATGGACCTGATCCTCAGCGCTTTCGCCGACGCCCGCCTTGGCGAGCTGAGCGCAGACGAACTGGATGCTTACGAAGCCATGTTGGATGAGAACGACCAGGATTTGTACAAGTGGGTGTCAGGTGCGGTGAAGCCGCCTGAGGCGCATGCGCCGATTCTCGCTGCGGTCGTGAAATTTCATAAAATTATCCACTGATTTGGATCGCAATTAACTCCTTCTTTGCCATTTAGGCTGCATTTTCTCGTTAAGCGAGCAAATATGGAGGATGACACAATGAGTAGGCAAGAACGCGTAACTGACCTGGACCAAGATGATCAAGCAGCTGGCGATACGTCCAGCTATGTCGAATCTCTTGCGCTGATCGAACGGCTACACCGACTGCTGCTGGACGTGATTAAGGATGAATTCGAACGGCTAGGTCTGCTGGATGTGAACAGCGTGCAAGCATTGCTCTTGTACAATATCGGTGACAACGAGGTGACTGCGGGTGAAATGAAAAGCCGCGGTTATTATCAAGGCTCAAATGTTTCCTATAATCTGAAAAAGCTGGTGGAAGGCGGATATATGCACCATCAGCGGTGCGAGATTGACCGCCGGTCTGTCAGAATCAAGCTGACCGAAAAGGGATGCGAAATCAGGGACGCCGTCGCTGGTCTATTCAACCGCCATTCTGCGCAAATGTCCGAGATTGATACGCTGAACGCGGTGCGATTGGCCGATATGATCACAGACTTGAAGCGGCTTGAGCGTTTCTGGATTGATCAGATCCGGTATATCTACTGACGACTTCGGTCATGGCTTTCGCTGGACGCGAATTCGGCGCGATGCGACCTGTGCGGCCGTTGTCTAGGTCGGTTACTGCATCGCTGGCGCATTTTCCCCTCGCAGGATCAAAAACTCTCTGTTAGAGAGGCGCCGGTTTTTGTGGGGTCGTCTTTGTGGCGAGACCGCGAAGCGGGCGTGGTGAAATTGGTAGACACGCGAGATTTAGGTTCTCGTGCCGCAAGGCGTGGGGGTTCAAGTCCCTCCGCCCGCACCAACCCATCCCGCATGGCGAATGATGAGGAAATGATGCAGGTTACGGAAACCTTGGCCGAAGGGCTGAAACGCGAATACGCGGTGACGGTCCCCGCCGCCGATCTTGCGGCGAAGATGGACGCGAAATTGGAAGCGGCCCGCGCCGACTTCACCATGAAGGGCTTTCGCAAAGGCAAAGCGCCTGCCGCGCTGATGAAAAAGATGTTCGGCAAGAACCTTGTGGGCGAAGTCCTGCAGGAATCAGTCGATGATGCAATGCGCACCCATTTTGACGAAACCGGCGACATGCCTTCGCAGCAGCCGGAGATCTCAATCAAGAACGAAGCCTTTGATGAAGGTCAGGATCTTGAACTTGAGCTGAAATACGAACGCCTTCCCGATATTCCTGAAACGAACATGGGCGACATCAAGCTTGAAAAGATGGTTGCTGACGTCGCTGATGAAGAAGTCGATGAAGCGCTGGGCAAGCTGGCTGAGCAAGCGCAGAATTTCAAACCGCGCAGGAAGGGCTCAAAGGCCAAAGACGGCGATCAGGTCACGTTCGACTTTGTCGGTACAGTCGACGGCGAAGCCTTTGATGGTGGTTCTGCAGAAGATTTCCCGCTGACGCTTGGTTCGGGCCAGTTCATTCCTGGCTTTGAAGAGCAGCTGGTTGGCGTAAAGGCAGGCGAAGAGAAGAATGTCGAAGTGACGTTCCCTGCTGAATACGGCGCAGAAAACCTAGCAGGCAAAGACGCGGTCTTCGCCTGTACGGTTAAGGAAGTCGCTGAGCCCGCCCCCGCCGAGATTGACGATGAAATGGCGAAAAAATTCGGCGCCGAAGATCTGAACGCGCTGAAAGACCAGATGAAAGAGCGTCTGGCGTCTGAGTACGGTCAGGCGTCGCGCCAGATCGTCAAACGCAACCTGCTCGACGCGCTGGATCAGAAGGTGAAGTTCGACTTGCCCGAAGGCTTAGTCACCGCCGAAGCGGACCAGATTGCACAACAGCTGTGGCACGAAGAAAATCAGGAAGCGACAGAGCAGCCTCCTGAGAAGATTGAGCCGAATGACGAGCACAAGACACTTGCAGAACGTCGTGTACGCCTTGGCCTTCTGCTTGCCGACATTGGCCGCAAAGCCGAAGTTGAAGTGACCGAAGCTGAAATCAATCAGGCGCTTTTCCAGCAAGCGCAGCAATATCCTGGTCAGGAAAAACAGTTCTTTGATTTCATTAAGCAGAACGAACAGGCCTTGCAGCAGGTCCGCGCGCCCATCTTCGAAGACAAGGTTGTCGACTACGTGCTTGAACTGGCGGATGTCAGCGAAAAATCAGTGTCCAAAGCGGACCTTGAAAAGGCGATCGAAGCGCTCGACGAGTGATCGTTTCGCGGTAGAAAAGTTGAAAGGGCCGCTCGCTTGAGCGGCCTTTTTTCTGTTTTGGAACCTTGCGCAGCCGTGGAATGCGCCCCCACGCCTTGAAGCGTCAGCGGTCAAGACCTACTCCTATACTTAACATTCAAGAGCGACGGTTCCTCCGTCCATCCATCCAAAAAGGCGCGCACCGATGAAAGACCCATTAGACGTATACATGAACACGCTTGTGCCAATGGTGGTTGAGCAGACTTCCCGTGGTGAGCGCGCATACGATATCTTTTCGCGCCTTTTGAAGGAACGGATCATCTTCGTCTCAGGCCCTGTCCATGACGGCATGTCGACATTGATTGTCGCGCAGCTGCTGTTTCTGGAAGCCGAGAACCCGAAGAAAGAGATCGCGATGTACATTAACAGCCCTGGCGGCGTGGTGACATCTGGCCTGTCGATCTACGATACGATGCAGTACATCCGTCCGGCAGTGTCGACCTTGTGTGTGGGCCAGGCGGCGTCCATGGGTTCGTTGCTGATGGCGGCTGGCGAAAAGGATATGCGGTTCTCTCTTCCAAACAGCCGCATAATGGTCCACCAGCCATCGGGTGGTTTCCAGGGGCAGGCGTCGGACATCGCCCTGCATGCGAAAGAAATTCTTGAGTTGAAAGACCGCTTGAACAAGATCTACGTCAAGCATTGTGGGCAGAAGCTGGCTGTTGTTGAGGATGCGCTCGATCGTGATAACTTTATGACAGCGGAACAGGCCAAGGATTGGGGCCTAATCGATGAAATCGTCGCGCAACGTGCGCCGGGCGAAGACGACTAGTCATATCAACATCCAAACCGCCTTCTGCAAAGTAAGTTTGCGGAAGGCGGGGCTGGTGCGGTTGGCGGCGCCTATCGTCGGCTGGTGCACCGCTTTTCTGCGGCGACATCAAGGCCGCAAATTCAACTTTGTGCTGCCGGTTGGTAGGTTTCAGCTAAGAAACATTTGTTTGATGCTGTGCTGAAGTGCACGCGGACGATCGAAAAACAGGGGCGTGACATACCGCTAACCCTTGCTGGGAAAACGCTGCCTCGCCCTTGTCCCGTTTCCGAATTAGATGCAGAAATGACCAGCTGAGGGGATTCGGAGCGCAATCCTTTGTTAACCTTCCTCGCACTAAAGGCGTCGCCCCATCGCCATTTTCAGGGGCCGGAGAACCGAATGAGCAAGTCTAGCGGAACCGAGTCCAAGAATACGCTTTACTGTTCCTTTTGCGGCAAAAGCCAGCATGAGGTGCGAAAGCTGATCGCTGGACCGACCGTGTTCATCTGCGATGAATGCGTTGAATTGTGCATGGACATCATTCGCGAAGAAACCAAATCGGGCCTCGTGAAATCTTCGGACGGCGTGCCGACGCCGCAGGAGATCTGCGAAGTTCTCGACGATTACGTGATTGGCCAAGAAACAGCCAAGCGCGTTTTGTCGGTCGCGGTTCACAACCACTACAAACGTCTGAACCATTCCAGCAAATCGACGGATGTTGAGCTTGCCAAGTCTAACATCATGTTGATTGGCCCAACGGGTTGCGGCAAGACGCTGTTGGCCCAGACGCTTGCGCGCATTCTGGACGTACCCTTCACCATGGCGGACGCGACGACGCTGACCGAAGCAGGTTACGTCGGCGAGGATGTCGAGAACATCATTCTGAAGCTGCTGCAAAGCGCTGACTATAATGTTGAACGCGCACAGCGCGGGATCGTCTACATCGATGAGGTCGACAAGATCAGCCGCAAATCAGACAACCCCTCGATCACCCGCGATGTGAGCGGCGAGGGTGTGCAGCAGGCGCTTCTGAAAATTATGGAAGGCACTGTGGCCTCGGTTCCACCGCAGGGCGGACGTAAGCATCCTCAGCAGGAATTCCTGCAAGTCGATACGACCAATATCCTCTTCATCTGTGGGGGCGCGTTTGCCGGTCTGGACCGCATCATCGCGCAACGTGGCAAAGGGTCAGCGATCGGCTTTGGCGCTGATGTCAAAGACGAAGATGATCGCAAGACGGGCGAGCTGTTTGAAGAGCTAGAGCCGGAAGATCTGCTGAAGTTTGGCCTCATCCCTGAATTCGTTGGCCGTCTGCCGGTTATCGCGACGCTCGGCGATCTGGACGAAGACGCATTGGTCATCATCCTGACCCAGCCAAAGAATGCGCTGGTCAAACAGTATCAGCGCCTGTTCGAAATGGAAAACGCCAAGCTAACCTTCACGGAAGATGCGATGAAGGCGATTGCGCGAAAGGCGATTGAGCGCAAAACCGGCGCTCGGGGTCTGCGCTCGATCCTTGAGAACGTGCTGCTTGATACGATGTTTGATCTACCCGCAGCTGAAGGTGTGGAAGAGGTTGTGGTGAACGAAGAAGTCATCGCAGGCAAAGCCAAGCCCCTTATGATTTATTCGGACACCCATCAGGACGCACCTGCCAGCGCGTCCTGAGCGACGCTGCGCACCTTGAAATCCGACGGGCGCGCCGCCAAGTAATGGCGACGACTATAATTGAGGCGGGGGCCGCCAACGTCGCCTGTTTGGGACGTGTCGGCCTGCCAGGAAAGAGAGCATAAAATGACAGATACAGGCGCCGAAATGACGACGCTTCCGGTGTTGCCGCTGCGTGACATCGTTGTCTTCCCCCACATGATCGTTCCTCTGTTTGTTGGGCGCGAAAAATCCGTGCGAGCGCTAGAAAGCGTGATGAAGGAAGACAAATCGATCCTGCTAGCGAGCCAAAAGGACCCTTCGCAGGACGATCCAAGCCCAAGCGACGTTTTCGAAATTGGCGCTATCGCGAACGTCCTTCAGCTTCTGAAGTTGCCGGATGGCACCGTAAAGGTCCTGGTTGAGGGTAAAAGCCGCGCAAAAATCGAGGCTTACACCGGGCGCGACGAGTTTTTTGAAGCGCACGCGACCGTACTCACGGAAACTCAGACCAATCCTGACGCCATCGAAGCGCTGAGCCGGAACATCGCGGACGAGTTTGAAAAGTACGTTAAGCTGAACAAAAATGTGCCGCAGGAAGCTGTCGGCACCGTTGGCCAGATCAAAGGTCCGGCAAAGTTGGCTGACACGATTGCAGGCCATCTTGGCGTCAAGCTGTCGGAAAAGCAGTCGCTGCTTGAAATGATCGACGTGGGTGAGCGTCTGGAACGGATCTATGGCCTGATGCAGGGTGAGATTTCGGTCCTGCAGGTCGAGAAGAAGATCAAGACGCGCGTCAAGTCGCAGATGGAGCGTACGCAGCGCGAATATTATCTGAATGAGCAGATGAAGGCCATTCAGAAAGAACTTGGCGAAGGCGAAGACGGCGGTGACGAAACTGCTGAACTGGAAGCCCGGATCAAGGAAACCAAGCTTTCGAAAGAAGCTGACGAAAAGGCATTGGCGGAGCTGAAAAAGCTGCGTCAGATGAGCCCGATGTCCGCCGAAGCGACGGTTGTACGCAACTACCTCGATTGGATGCTCTCGATTCCGTGGGGCAAGAAATCCCGCGTGAAGAAAGACCTTAAGCGCGCTGAAGAGATCCTCGACAATGACCACTATGGTCTTGAGAAGGTCAAGGAACGGATGGTGGAATACCTCGCCGTTCAGCAGCGCAGCCAAAAGTTGAAAGGCCCGATCCTGTGCCTCGTCGGCCCACCGGGTGTGGGTAAGACGTCGCTGGGCAAGTCTGTCGCAAAGGCGACGGGCCGCGAGTTTATTCGTATCTCGCTGGGCGGCGTACGGGACGAGTCTGAGATTCGTGGCCACCGTCGGACGTATATTGGCTCCATGCCGGGCAAAATCATCCAGTCGATGAAGAAGGCCAAAACTACCAATCCGCTGATCTTGCTTGATGAGATTGACAAGATGGGCCAAGACTTCCGGGGCGACCCAGCGTCTGCCATGCTGGAAGTGTTGGATCCGGAGCAGAATGCGACCTTCGTCGACCACTACATGGAGGTCGAGTACGACCTGTCGAACGTGATGTTCCTTACGACGGCGAACTCGTACAACATGCCACGTCCCTTGTTGGACCGCATGGAGATAATCTCGCTATCCGGCTACACCGAAGACGAAAAGGTCGAGATCGCCAAGCGTCATCTGTTGGAGAAGCAGATGAAGGGTCATGGACTCAAGAAGGGCGAGTTTGAACTGACCGATGAGGCGTTGACCGATATCGTTCGGCTTTACACGCGTGAGGCTGGTGTTCGTAACCTTGAGCGCGAAATTGCCAAACTGTGCCGTAAGGCGATCACTCAGATCGTCAAAGGCGCGGAAACGCCGGTTGTCGTCACCCCAAAAAGCCTGGAAGACATGCTGGGTGTGAAGCGGTTTAAGTATGGCTTGGCGGAAGAAAAGGATCAGGTCGGTGTTGTCACCGGTCTTGCCTGGACAGAAGTCGGCGGTGACCTGCTGTCGATTGAGTCCCTCAAACTGCCTGGTAAGGGCCGGATGAAGACGACCGGCAAGTTGGGCGATGTGATGAAGGAATCGATTGATGCGGCGTCTTCTTATGTACGCAGTCAGTCAGTGAATTTTGGCGTGAAACCGCCTGAGTTCGAAAAGATCGACATCCATGTGCACGTGCCGGAGGGCGCTACGCCAAAGGACGGCCCGTCCGCTGGTATAGGGATGGTAACGTCGATTGTCTCCATGTTGACCGATATTCCGGTTCGCCGTGATGTTGCGATGACTGGTGAGGTGACGCTACGCGGCAATGTCCTGCCAATCGGGGGGCTTAAGGAGAAGCTCTTGGCGGCCCTGCGCGGCGGTATCAAGACAGTTCTGATCCCGAAGGACAATGTGAAGGATCTACCTGAGATCCCCGACAACGTGAAGAACGGGTTGGAGATTATACCGGTAGAATCTGTCAGCGAGGTCTTGAAGGTCGCGTTGACCAAGCAACCCGAAGCGATCGAATGGGATCCCGCGGCGGAGGAAGCTGCGTTGGCTGCAAAAGCCGCTGCAACCCCAGAGGCAGTGCAGGCGGCGCATTAACGGGTTGCGTAACCTGACCAATAAGGTAAATCACCGGGGTCGGCCAAACACGTCGGCCCCGTTTGGTTCGGGCGATTAGCTCAGTTGGTAGAGCGCCTCGTTTACACCGAGGATGTCGGGAGTTCGAGTCTCTCATCGCCCACCAGGCAGTTTTGCAAGGCAAACTGCAATCACGTTCTCCAGTATGAATTCTCTTACCGCGGCAGGTGTTTCATCAGAAACAGTGAGCGCCAAGCAGTTTTGCAAGGCAAAACTGTACTCCCTTCAACAAGCTTCCCGCCCCAACGTGGCAAGGTTTTTGCGAGAACCAAGGTGCGCTTGCGCCCACTCGCTCTCACCGAAAAACGAACCGTCACAAAAACGCTGAAAACCGCATGTTATGCGCTTGACGCGCCCCGCGCCCCTCACTAGAACCCCTCCACACGCCAAGCGAAGCATCGCTAGGCGAGAGCACAAGCGGTTGTAGCTCAGTTGGTTAGAGTGCCGGCCTGTCACGCCGGAGGTCGCGGGTTCGAGCCCCGTCAACCGCGCCACTACTCAGATCTCTGGACATTTTGGGTTCTGGGAGAATGGTAGAACCGATGCTGATTACCCTACATATTGGCGCCTGGAAAACAGGTAGTACCGCGATCCAGCAGTTTCTCATGTCGAATCGCGATGAACTGGGGCGCCGTGGTCTGATTGTTCCCCCATGCATGGACAGTCCCCAACGCCGTTACGCTCTGCAGGACCTTAAATCAGGCAACGCAAACCGGGTGGCACCGGTCGTAGACGAATTCAAAACTTTCCTCGCGACTAGCGGCTCTGACCAATTGGTGTTTTCCAGCGAACACTTCTGGCAGCTGCCGATCCCCGAGCTCATTAATGTGAGGGAGGCCCTGTCGCCACTTGCTGACGACATTCGCATCATCCTCTACGTTCGTGCGCAGGATGATATGTGGAATTCGCTCTATTCGCAGCAGGCGAAGAGCTTTCGTGTAAGCCCGACGGCAGCGCTTTGGGGCACCAATGAATACGTTGCAGACGGCATTGCCGAATGGGCGATCTATTATCACCGGTGCCTCGGCATGTTTGCAGAGGTTTTTGGCCGCGATGCGATCACGGTGCGGGCTTATCAACGCAAGCGACTTGTTGGCGGTGATGTCGCCTTGGATTTTGCTGAATACCTTGGCGTCGATACTGAGGGACTGAACCTTATACCTGCCGCAAACCCGTCCTTTGGGTGGAAAAGCGTCGCATTCTCTCTTTGGGCGCATCAGCAACTGGGCATCAAGCAGCGTTTGAATGATGATTTCCAACTACTTCGCAGAGCGTTCCGGACCACGATGAAACGTATGAACGACCGAACGGCCGATGGCACGTGGATTGGCAAAACGCCAAACGTCTTGAGCGGCGGCCAGCGGCGGGAAATTCGGGCACATTATGCAGAAGACAACCAGCGCTTGTACGACGACTATTTCCATGGTCGCGTTGTGTTTGATCCACCGAAGGATCCCGTTGTCGACAGTGTGCGTTGGCATGACATCCCGGAAGAAGAATTCGGCCTAGCGCGCCGCAAGATGCTAACGATCCTGCGCAACAGGGGATACGATGTGTCGACGGTTGCGCCGGTTCTTAGACCCAAAGTGGCGCAACCGGCGAAACCAACATTAGGTCAGCGTTTGTTTGGTGGTATCCGCCGTAAGCGGTGATTAGTGCTTACGGGATCAAAGTGGGGCAAGATGACCAAACACTATTGCGAATGTCGCGTCGGAGTGAAAACACAGGTTGATCCCTTGCCCGTCTTGCGGGCAGAACACGTCGGTCCTGATCCTTTCAAAGCGTGAATATGCAGATCATTCTTCACATTGGCACCTGGAAAACCGGCAGCTCCGCTGTGCAGGTGTTCATGGCGCGAAACGCGGACCTTCTGGCCCAGCAGGGTGTTTTCCTGCCATCAATGGTGCACGAAGAAAACGGCCATACGCTGCTGTTCCGTTATGCGACATGTAAGGGGCAAGAGCGTGAAGCGCTGGTTGCAGAACTTCAGGCGATTGCGGAAAGGCACCCAGACGGTCGTGTCATCATTTCGTCAGAACATTTCTGGCCACTGTCTGCCGATGAAATTGAGGATCTAGCTGCAACCTTGCATCGAGTATCTAATGACGTGCGCGTGCTGGTTTATTTGCGGCCGCAAGATGAAATGTGGGGGTCGATGTACGCCCAGCAAGCAAAGACATTCCAGGTTACGCCCGATGCGCCGGTATGGGGGACGGGCGATTTCGTCTCGCGCGCAATGTTGGAATGGGCGTTATGCTACGACAAGTGCCTCTCAATGTTTGTGAAGGCATTTGGCGAAGGCAGCGTGACGCCACGAATCTACAAGCGGAGCAACTTTATCGCGGGCGATGTTGTTCTTGATTTCCTGGCGTTTGCAGGCGTTGAGAATGACCCCGGTTTCGACAGGTATGAGGGCGACACAAATCCTTCCTTTGGCTGGAAAAGCGTGGCTTTGTCGCTGTGGTTTGTCGATGTTGCGTACCCTCAGATGCGCAAGGTAAATGCGCTGCCGGATATTCGGCGAATGTTTCGGGCTGCGATCGGCGACATGTTCGCACGCCGTAGGGACGCTCACTGGCTGGGTGCCGCAGCTGAGGTCCTCAGCGGTGAGGATCGCCGCGAAATCAGGGCGCATTATCAGGTGGATAACCAGCGGCTGTTTGATCGGTATTTTGGTGGGGAAGACGTCTTTGGCCCACCAGACGACACAACGAAAGCGCCTTTGACACACACGGAACTGTCACCGTTTGAGTTTAATCGCGCCCGAATGCGGCTGATGGCGCAATGTCGTCTGGCCGGCCTCGACATGGCGGGAACAGAGCCTGCATTTGCGACGCCATCTGCGCTATCGGTTCAATCGATGCGCCATGCGCTGTCGGATTTCGTTGCGAGATGGGGCTGACGCGGCAGTGCGGATCATCCTTCATACCGGGGTATGGAAGACCGGCTCCACCGCCATCCAAACGTTTCTCAGCGCCAATGCGGGACTGTTGGCGGATCGCGGTGTTCTGATCCCCGCCTATGCGCGACGCATGGCCGAATATAACCATTTTTTTGAACGGCTTGTCGCCGAAGACGCATCTGGCGTACAGGCTGTGCTGGATGATATCCGCGCAGATGTCGCGGCGCAAAATCTGGAAGTTGTTGTCATTTCGTCTGAGCATTTCTGGCACGCGCCGAAGCACATTATCGAACGCGTCGCTCATCACCTCTCTCAGATAACCACGGACATCAAAGTCATCGCTTACATCCGTCCGCAGGATGACATGTGGGCGTCGCTTTATGCGCAACAGGCCAAATTCTTCAGGGTGCTTCCAGGCCACCCCATCTGGGGCGCAAGCGATTACATCGGTTCTGCGATTTCAGATCATGCGCTCTACTATCATCGGTGCTTTCAGGTGTATCGCGATGCGTTCGGCGAAGATGCTGTTGACCTTCGGCTCTACGATCGCGCGAACTTTGCCGATGGTGATGTTGTGCAGGATTTCCTCGCGTGGATTGGGGTCCAGGACAGAACCGGCTTTGTCAGCTCAGAAAGAGATGAAAATTCATCCTTCGGTTGGAAAGGCGTGGCGTTTTCCTTGTGGCTTGCGGATCGAATGAGTCGGGGCGTGACAGAGTTTGAAAACTCAAAAGCCGCCGGCAAGGCGTTACGGTTTGCAATGCGTGATACCGGTCGGCGGTTTGATGACGTCAGTTGGTACGGTAGGACGCCGGAGTGCTTTGGGCCGGATGAACGGGCGCGTATTCGCAATCACTATGCCAATGATACAGCTGCTTTGACGCGAGACTATTTTGATGGTGAGTCGCCCTTCGGCCCACCGCCTGAAAGAGCGGCTGAACCACTGTCGCTTGATCTCGTACCTGAGCAGGAATTCGCATTTGCGAAACGCCGTCTGCGGCGCCGGATTGCGGCGACTTATCCCCTGTTGTCACGTGAGCGATGGTTGCTGAAGACTGAGCAGGCCTAAAGGTTTGCGGCGTTTTCGCCGCCCAGTCCTTATGCTGGGTGGGCGAGGTGGTTCGACGAGAGCAGCGTCCAAGAATTTTGCACCGCGAAACTGTCGCCCTTTGTTGACCCGACCTTGGCGCAGGTTTAGACAGGCTCCACCAGCTGGACGGCTCAGTCGGGCGAGCCAGGCGAGGAGGACGAAGTGGACGATCTGCTCAGGGAATATCTCCCGATTCTGATTTTTCTGGGACTTGCGATTGCAATTGGCGTGGTTCTTGTGGTTGCCGCCCTTGTTCTCGCCGTGCGCAGCCCTGATCCCGAAAAGATCTCTGCTTACGAATGCGGCTTTAACGCCTTCGACGATGCACGGATGAAATTTGACGTTCGGTTCTACTTGGTGTCGATTCTCTTCATCATCTTTGACCTTGAAGTCGCATTCCTTTTCCCTTGGGCGGTGGCGTTCAAGGACATTGGCGCTTTCGGCTTCATCTCGATGTTGGTTTTCCTAGCGGTCCTGACCATCGGGTTCGCCTACGAATGGAAGAAAGGGGCTTTGGAATGGGAGTAAGCACCGGAGCCGTTCAGGCCGGACCCGACAAAGAGGTCGCGACCGCCGCCATATCCGCCGAGCTTGCCGACAAGGGCTATATCCTCACCAATGCTGAGGATCTGGTCGCTTGGGCCCGCACCGGTTCACTGATGTGGATGACTTTTGGTCTCGCCTGTTGCGCGGTTGAGATGATGCACGTGGCGATGCCCCGCTATGATGCTGAGCGGTTCGGCTTTGCGCCACGCGCCAGCCCTCGTCAGTCGGACGTGATGATCGTTGCGGGCACGCTGACCAACAAGATGGCTCCGGCGCTCCGCAAGGTTTACGATCAGATGCCGGAACCGCGGTACGTGATCTCGATGGGGTCCTGCGCAAACGGCGGCGGCTACTATCACTACAGCTATTCGGTGGTGCGTGGCTGTGACCGCGTGGTGCCTGTGGACATCTATGTCCCAGGTTGCCCGCCAACAGCCGAGGCGCTGCTTTACGGCATCATGCAGCTGCAAAAGAAAATTCGCCGAGAAGGCACGCTGGTCCGCTAAATGCGGGCCGGCCCAGTTCTGCCAGGACGGGCAGGGGGAAGACGATGACAGAAGCGTTGCTAGAGCTTGGCGAAGTGGTCGCCGCAGCCAAACCTGACGCGATTAAAGCCCAGCGTATCTCCTATGGTGAGCTTACGTTGGTCACCGACGTTAGAGCGATCATTGAGCTGTTGAAGTTTCTGCAAGGTAACGCCGCCTGTCAGTTTACCACCTTGGTGGATATTTGCGGCGTCGACTATCCGGAGCGGGATCAGCGGTTCGAAGTAGTCTATCATCTCTTGTCGATGCGTCAGAACCAGCGCATCCGCATCATTGTCCCGGTGGCTGAGGGCGATATCGTCCCATCTTGCATTAATCTCTACCCGGCTGCCGATTGGTTCGAGCGGGAAGTCTTCGACATGTACGGCGTGATGTTCTCAGGTCACCCGGACCTTCGCCGCATCCTGACCGACTATGGCTTCCGTGGGCATCCGTTGAGAAAGGATTTCCCGACGACTGGGTATGTCGAAGTCCGCTACGACGAAGAGCAGAAGCGTGTTGTCTATGAGCCGGTGAAGCTGACGCAGGACTATCGCCAATTCGACTTCATGTCGCCCTGGGAAGGCGCCGAATACATCCTTCCAGGTGACGAGAAAGAGGCAAATTGATGAGCGGCGGCGCCAGCGACTTTGACGACATTCGCGTTTTGACGGTCGCCTATTGCGATGCGATCCACAACGCGAAGCCGGAAGTGTTCGAAGACATGTGCCACGACAATTTTTCGATGACGTCGGTGGCGCCGGACGGCTCGGCCGACTTCTGGGACAAGGCGGCCTATCTCGCCCGCGTTGGCGGCCGCGACCCGTTTCCGGGTAATCCGTCTTATGGAATTTACGACCTCGACGTGGCCGATGGCGAAATCGCTCGCGTCCATCTTTGGGTCGATGTGCCGCCCCGCCGGTTCGAGGATCACCTCGGCTTCATCAAGGTGGGTGGCGCATGGAAACTGATGACCAAAGTGTTCAGGACCGCCTCTGGTCCAGAACGTGAAGGATGAGGAGCTGATCATGGCTGACGGCGACTTCAAGACACCGGAACAGCGTATCCGTAACTTCAACATCAACTTCGGGCCCCAGCACCCGGCGGCGCACGGTGTGCTGCGCATGGTGCTTGAGTTGGACGGCGAGATCGTTGAGCGGGCCGACCCGCATATCGGTCTTCTCCATCGCGGTACTGAAAAGTTGATGGAGAGCCGGACGTACCTTCAGAACCTTCCTTACTTCGACCGTCTCGACTATGTTGCGCCGATGAACCAGGAACACGCCTGGTGTTTGGCGATCGAAAAGATGACCAGCACGGAAGTGCCTCGCCGATCCAGCCTGATCCGCATTCTCTACTGTGAGATTGGCCGCATCCTGAACCACCTGCTGAACGTAACCACGCAGGCGATGGACGTTGGTGCGCTGACGCCGCCGCTATGGGGTTTTGAAGAGCGTGAAAAGCTGATGGTGTTTTACGAGCGGGCCTGCGGCGCCCGCCTCCACTCAGCCTATTTCCGCCCGGGTGGCGTACATCAGGATCTGACGCCTGAGCTGTGCGATGACATCTGGCAGTGGACCGAAGAATTCCCGCAGGTTCTTGATGATATCGAGGGCCTGCTGACAGAAAATCGCATTTTTAAGCAGCGTAATGTCGACATCGCGCTAGTGACGTTGGAAGAGACGCAGGCATGGGGCTTTTCGGGCGTGATGGTTCGCGGCTCCGGCTGGGCCTGGGACCTGCGGCGCGCGCAGCCCTATGAGCTTTACAACGAGTTCGACTTCCAGATCCCCGTCGGCAAAAATGGCGACTGTTATGACCGCTATCTCTGCCGGATGGAGGAGATGCGGGAATCGCTAAAAATCATGCGTCAGGCATTGGAGAAACTCGACCAGTGCAAGGGCGAGCCGGTGATGACGCAGAACGCCAAGATCGCCCCACCGCGCAGGGGGGAGATGAAGCGCTCGATGGAGGCGCTGATCCACCACTTCAAACTCTATACCGAAGGGTTCCACGTGCCCGAAGGTGAAATTTACGCCGCCGTCGAGGCGCCAAAAGGTGAGTTTGGCGTGTATCTAGTGTCGGACGGCTCGAATAAGCCCTACCGCGCCAAGATCCGCGCGCCGGGGTACCCGCATCTCGCCGCCATGGATCATCTTTGCAAAGGCCACCAGCTGGCCGATGTCAGCGCCGTTCTCGGCTCGCTCGACGTCGTCTTCGGGGAAATTGACCGCTAATGCTTCGCCGTCTTCATGCCAAACAGCCTGACAGCTTCGCTTTCACGCCGGAAAACCAGAAATGGGCCGATTCGCAGATTGCAAAATATCCTGAGGGGCGTCAGGCCTCTGCCGTCATTCCGCTTCTTTGGCGGGCGCAGGAACAGGAAGGGTGGGTGTCGAAACCCATCATCGAGACTGTCGCCAAGATGCTGGATATGGCCAATATCCGCGTTTTCGAAGTCGCGTCTTTCTACTTCATGTTCCAGCTGAAACCGGTGGGCGAGGTTGCGCATTTCCAGATTTGCGGCACCACGTCCTGTATGATCTGCGGCGCGGAAGACCTGATTGCTGTCTGCAAGGACAAAATCGCCGCCACGCCGCATACGATCTCGGCCGATGGGAAGTTCAGCTGGGAAGAGGTCGAATGCCTCGGCGCCTGCTCGAACGCCCCGATGGCGCAGATCGGCAAGGATTACTACGAAGATCTGACAGCTGAGCGGTTTGCTGAAATCATCGATGAATTCGCGGCTGGCAAAGTGCCGACGCCCGGCCCTCAGAACGGCCGCTATGCGTCTGAGCCTCTGTCCGGCATCACATCACTGACCATTCCTGAGGCCGATCGCGTTGCAGAAAACGCATCTAAGGAACTCGCCCGCGTATTGGCCGACACGAACGCGCGTATCACCGACGGGCGTGGGATGAGCCAGCCACAGGCTGGCGCGACCGCTGTTAAGGTGGTGGCGCAGGCGCAGCCATCGCCGGTGGAGCCGGCCACGCCAGCTGCACCTCCAGCGGCGGGTGAAAGCTCTGAGGATCATGGCGAAGCGCCCGATCTTCTGACCGCTGCGCGCGAAGGTGGCGCAGATGATCTTAAGCTGATCAAGGGCGTCGGACCCAAGTTGGAAGGCGTTTTGAACGGTATGGGAATTTACCATTTCGACCAGATTGCGGCTTGGACTGCGGCGGGAGTTGCCTCGGTTGATGAACGGTTGAAACTCAAAGGACGTATTGAACGCGACGGGTGGATTGAACAAGCCAGGTCACTGGCGAATGGCAGCGCCTGAGCGCGCCAACTTCAAAGAAGCGAACACAAGACGAAAAAACGCTGACAAGGAGGATGAAGGATGAGTGACTTTATTTGCAAGGCCGTCTGCTGGGTATTGGCGGCTGTAATCGCATTCGTCGCGGCGACTGTGATCCGATCGCTTTTGACGCCGGGGCCTATCTTGCTGTTCTTTATGGGTCTCTTCGTATTCATCATCTTGGCCTTTGCGCTGCCAATGCTGTTTTGCAAGCTGCCTGCGCCCGTCGCAGGTGCTGACAGTGCTGCTGCGGCGCGAACGACAGCCGCAGCAACCACTGCAGCGCTGAAACCAGCGGCCCTGGCTGCTGCGCCTGTGGCGACTGGCTCAAGCAACTGGACCGACACCGTTGGCGCTTCGGGCAAGGCTGGCTCCTCTCGGGGTCAGACCGGTTGGAAACCATCGGCGGAACTGGCCGATGAAGCAACCCTGCGCGACGGTGTGGGTAAATGGCGTTATGAGGGAGAGAGTGGCGCGCCTGCCGCCGCAGCGCCCGAAACACCAGCTCCTGCCGCCGAAGATGACTATGATGGTGACGTCGTGGTTGAAGGAACTGACGAAGGCGTCAAGCCAGCCACCTTGTCCGAAGCTCGCGAAGGCGGCGCGGATGATCTGAAACAGATCAAAGGCGTTGGTCCGAAAATGGAAGGCCTGCTGAATTCACTTGGCTTCTACCATTTTGATCAGGTTGCCAGTTGGACAGATCAGGAAGTCGCGTGGGTCGACGCCAACCTTGAGGGGGTCAAGGGCGGCGTCACGCGCGACGAATGGGTCGCGCAGGCCAAGGTCCTGGCCACTGGCGGCGAGACTTAATTTTTCAAACGCATCGAAGACGACGACGTTTACAGAACATCGCGCGGGGGTATCGGCCCCCGCGCATCTCGAAAGGCTGAAAGGCTAAGGCATGCTGGAAGATAAAGATCGCATCTTCACCAATCTCTACGGGATGAAGGACCGCAGCTTGGCGGGCGCCAAGTCGCGTGGGCATTGGGATGGCACTGCGTTGATCATTCAACGTGGCCGCGATGCGATTGTGGATGAGATGAAGGCGTCTGGCCTGCGCGGCCGGGGCGGTGCGGGTTTCCCGACCGGCCTGAAATGGTCATTCATGCCCAAGGAAAGCGACGGCCGCCCATCTTACCTGGTGGTCAATGCCGACGAATCCGAACCTGGCACCTGCAAAGACCGCGAAATCATGCGCCATGATCCGCATACGCTGGTTGAAGGCTGCCTGATCGCCAGCTTCGCGATGAACGCGCATGCCTGCTATATCTACATCCGTGGCGAGTACATTCGTGAGCGTGAGGCGCTGCAAGCCGCAATCGACGAATGCTACGAAGACGGTCTTCTCGGCCCGAATGCTGCGAAATCTGGCTGGGATTTTGACCTCTACCTGCATCACGGCGCTGGCGCGTATATTTGTGGTGAAGAAACCGCGCTGCTGGAAAGCCTTGAGGGCAAAAAGGGAATGCCGCGCCTGAAACCGCCATTCCCTGCGAATACCGGCCTTTATGGCTGCCCAACGACAGTAAATAACGTCGAATCCATCGCTATGGTTCCGACAATTCTGCGGCGGGGCGCTGACTGGTTTTCCAGCTTTGGCCGCCCAAACAATGTTGGAACCAAGGTATTTGCGATATCGGGCCACGTGAACAACCCGTGTGTCGTGGAAGAAAGCATGTCGATCACCTTTGACGAACTGATCGACCGCCATTGCGGCGGCATTCGCGGTGGTTGGGATAACCTGAAGGCGGTTATTCCCGGCGGATCTTCGGTGCCTTGCTTGCCCGCTGACGTCATGCGCAAAGATGCAATCATGGATTTTGACTGGTTGCGTGAGCAGCGGTCAGGCCTCGGCACAGCTGCGGTCATCGTGATCGATCAGTCCACCGATATCATCAAGGCGATCTGGCGGCTTTCGGCGTTCTACAAGCATGAAAGCTGCGGTCAGTGCACGCCGTGCCGTGAAGGCACAGGTTGGATGATGCGCGTCATGGACCGGCTGGTTAAGGGCGAGGCGGAGCCTGAGGAAGTCGACATGCTGCTGGATGTGACCAAGCAGGTCGAGGGCCACACGATTTGTGCGCTCGGCGATGCGGCGGCCTGGCCGATCCAGGGCCTGATCCGCCATTTTCGTGATGAGATTGAAGACCGCATCAAAGCAAAGCGCACGGGTCGCGTCAACGCGATCGCGGCGGAGTAAGCGCGATGGCGAAGCCCGGATATCATCTGGCCGAGGTCAATATCGGCCGCCTGGTGGCGCCGCCGGATGATCCGCAGATCGCTGAATTTGCTGACAATCTGAATCGGATCAATGGCATCGCTAAGCGGATGGATGGATTCATCTGGATGTTGGAGGGGGAGCAGGGCGGCAACCTCGACAACCCGATCGACGACGAAGATCCGCAGACTGCTTTTAACCTATCGGTCTGGCAGAATGTGGAAAGCCTCGACATGTACGTCTGGGGCACACTGCACCGCAAATTCTACGAACGCCGCGCCGAGTGGTTTGAGGTCTTCAAAGGCGAACATTTCGTCATGTGGTGGATCCCCAAAGGCCATATTCCGACCAAGGAAGAAGCGTTGGAACGCATCGCGCATTTGGCGAAACACGGCGACAGCGACCACGCCTTTGGTTGGGCTTGGCTTGAAGACGCCAAGCTTTGGCGCGGCAAAGGCTGCACCCATGTGGCGGTGGAGTAATAACGGATGATGACGCAGCCTGAAAAGCCGGATCCAAAAGATCGTGTTCCGCGGTTGCGCGCCTTTGCCTATCGAGGTGACACGCCTGACAGCGCAGATCTATCTAACCCGCTAGTAGCATTTTTTTGGTCGCACGACGGTACCGTTATACACAAATGGCATCACTACTTTCGAATTTACGATAGGTACTTTGCGCCATATCGGGGCAAACCGATCAAGATGCTGGAGATCGGCGTGTCAAAGGGCGGTTCGCTTGAAATGTGGCGATCCTACTTCGGTGACGAAGCAACAATTTTCGGGATCGATATCAATCCGCGATGTGCGGTCCATAACGGCAAATCTGCGCAGGTTCGCATTGGGTCTCAGGATGACTCTGAATTTCTTTCTGAAGTTGTGGAGGAAATGGGCGGGCTTGACCTGGTGCTGGACGATGGCAGTCACGACTCTAATCATATTCGGGCTTCATTGAAGGCGCTTTATCCGCAGCTGGCCAATGGCGGCATCTACATGATTGAAGATTTGCACGCGGCTTACTGGCCGAAGTTTTCTGGCGGCTATTCCGCGCCTTCCAGCTTCGTAAATGATGTAAAGCTGATGATTGACGATATGCATCACTGGTACCACGGGCATGGCGAGAAAGTGGGCGCGACAGACGGCGCGCTCGCAGGACTTCATGTCTACGATTCCATTGTTGTGCTTGAGAAAGCCGCTGTGCCGCGGCCTCAGCACACAAAAATGGGGCGACGGTGATGACAAAAACAGAAAATCCGACCTTGGGCGAAGCTCAACAGTCGAAGGACGAGGTGAATTGACGTGAGCGATCTTAAGAAAATCAAGGTCGACGGTATCGAAATCGAAGTCGATGGCGCGATGAACCTGCTGCAGGCCTGCGAAGAGGCCGGCAAGGAAATCCCGCGGTTCTGCTATCACGAAAGGCTGTCGATTGCGGGCAACTGCCGCATGTGCCTCGTCGAAGTAAAGGGCGGCCCGCCGAAACCTGCGGCGTCCTGCGCGATGCAGGTCCGAGACTTGCGTCCGGGGCCGGAAGGTCAGCCGCCGGAGGTGTTCACCAACACGCCGATGGTCAAGAAGGCTCGCGAAGGCGTGATGGAGTTCCTGCTGATCAACCATCCCCTCGATTGCCCGATCTGTGACCAGGGTGGGGAGTGTGATCTGCAGGATCAGGCGATGGCTTACGGCGTTGATTTCTCTCGCTTCCGCGAGCCGAAGCGCGCTGTGGACGATATTGAACTTGGCCCTCTGGTTGGCACGCAAATGACGCGCTGCATTTCCTGCACCCGCTGCGTTCGCTTCACCACTGAAGTCTGCGGTATCACCCAGATGGGCCAGACGGGCAGGGGCGAAGATGCCGAAATCGCTTCCTATCTGAACGCTGCGTTGGATAGCGAGCTGCAGGGCAACGTCGTGGACCTCTGCCCAGTGGGGGCGCTGACGAACAAGCCTTACAGCTTTAACGCACGCCCGTGGGAACTGAAGAAAACAGAAAGCATCGATGTCATGGATGCGCTCGGCTCTAACATCCGGGTCGATGTGCGTGGTCGTGAAGTCATGCGTATTCTGCCGCGCAACCACGACGACGTGAACGAAGAATGGATTGCCGACAAGGCCCGTCACATCGCCGACGGCCTGCGCCGTCAGCGGCTGGACAAGCCCTATGTCCGCAAGGACGGCAAGCTGACGCCAGTCGGCTGGGCTGAGGCGCTGTTCACCGCCGCCGCTGCAATGAAGGGCAAAAAAGTTGTGGGATTGGCGGGTGATCTGGCCCCGGTTGAGGCGATGTTTGCGCTTAAACAGCTGGTTGAGAGCCTTGGCGGTGTTGTCGAAAGCCGTACGGATGGCGCGGCGCTGCCGATGGACAACCGGTCTGGTGTCATCGGGAACGCGACGATCGCCGATATTGATGAGGCGGAACGTGTTCTGCTGATCGGCACGAACCCACGGATCGAAGCGCCGGTTCTGAACGCTCGCATCCGCAAGTCGTGGCTGAACGGTGCGCGTGTTGCACGTGTGGGCGCGCCCGCAGACCTGACTTATGACGTCGTCGAGATTGGCCACGGGCGTGAGGTGCTTGGTCAGCTAGCTGCGATGGACCACAGCGACAAACATGGTCATCCCGGTGTGATCATTCTGGGCCAGGATGCGATTTCTGGGCCTGATGGCGCTGCGGTGCTGGGCGTAGTTATGAATATGGCGGAGGCGTCGCAGTCAAAACTGATGATCCTGCACACTGCAGCGTCGCGTGTTGGTGCGATGGAAATCGGTTTTGCGAACGAAGCAGGCATGGATGCGATTGCTGATGCTGAGGTGATCTACAACCTCGGCGCGGATGAGGTCGATATCGCCCCTGGCGCTTTTGTTATCTATCAGGGCAGCCATGGCGACCGCGGCGCCCATCGGGCGGATGTCATCCTTCCGGGCGCGACATACACCGAACAGTCGGGTCTGTTTGTGAACACCGAAGGCCGGCCGCAGATGGCCAGCCGTGCGGGGTTCCCACCGGGTGAGGCCAAGGAAGATTGGGCGATCCTGCGCGCGCTCAGCGCTCAGCTGGACGCAACTCAGCCCTGGAACGACCTTGCTGGTCTGAGGGCGACTTTGTTTTTTGATTTCAAGCACTTGGCGCGGATTGATCAGATCGATAGCGCGGTATGGGCCCCGGTGGAAGCAGGCGAAATGGCGACAGGGGCCTTTGGCTCAGCCATTGACGATTATTACCTGACGAACCCAATCGCGCGCGCATCGGCCACGATGGCGGAACTCAGCCGTCTGGCGGCTGAGCGCAATTCAGCGAAGCTGGCTGCTGAGTGATCCGGAAACTGGCATATCTGCCGCTTGCGGCGATGGTCGCGGCCTGCGCGGCGCCTCAGGCTGAGGCGCCAAAGGCAGCTGCGCCTGCGCCGGAGCCAGCGCCCGTGCCGCCAGCTTATGTGGCGTCGACACAAGCTGACGGCGTGTTGCGGGTCAGCGGCCCGGCAAAACATGAAGAAGATCTCGCCGGACACCATTGCACCGCGGCGAAGATCGCGACAAAAGACGGCGCAGCAACGGTGGAATGGGTTGGCGGAGTCGCCCGGCCCGCCGACGAGGGGTTTGACGCGGACATGGCCTATGAATTCGGCGCGGATCCCAGCAAAGCACGCTGGGACGATCCGGAGAAGGGCGGCGCGGTTTTGACGGCCAACTG
>CBFHXH010000013.1:10970-20524 GCA_965659735.1 uncultured Pikeienuella sp. | reverse complement strand
GTCTTACTGCGATGAGGCGGGAATGCCTTATGGGGACGCGGCGTGACAGATAAGACGACAAGCGCCCAAGGCGCAGGACCAAGGATGGTGGCGAGCCAATCGCCAGAAGTGGGTGATCACTAATGGAATTCTTCGACACAAACCCCGGGATCTTTCTGATCATCCTGGGCCAGTGCCTGTTGGTCACGGTCCTGCTGCTCGTCAGCCTGGCGTTCCTTTTGTACATGGACCGCAAGGTCTGGGCTGCGGTACAGTTGCGGCGCGGTCCAAACGTCGTGGGCCCCTGGGGCCTGCTGCAGAGCTTTGCCGACTTCGGCAAGTTCATCATGAAAGAGGTCGTGATCCCGGCTGGCGCCGACAAGTATGTCTTCATGCTCGCGCCGATCATCACCTTCGTGCTGGCAGCGATCACATGGGTTGTCGTGCCATTTGCCGACGGCTGGGTGATTTCTGACCTAAACGTCGGAATTCTTTACATTTTTGCGATCTCTTCACTTGGTGTTTATGGCATCATCATGGGGGGCTGGGCGTCAAACTCAAAGTACCCGTTCCTTGGCGGCCTGCGGTCAGCGGCGCAGATGGTGTCTTACGAAGTCTCCATCGGCTTCATCATCATTGGCATCATGCTGTCGACGGGCTCGCTGAACCTGACAGAGGTTGTGCGCGCGCAGGACGGATCATATGGGCTGTTCAGCTGGTATTGGCTGCCGCATTTCCCGATGGTTATCCTGTTTCTCGTCTCGGCTTTGGCTGAAACGAACCGCCCACCGTTTGATTTGCCTGAGGCTGAATCGGAACTCGTCGCCGGCTATCAGGTGGAATATTCTTCAACGCCGTATCTGCTGTTCATGATCGGCGAATATATGAACATCGTTCTGATGTGCGTGATGATGACGATCCTGTTCTTCGGCGGCTGGCTGTCGCCGATCCCGGGTCTGCCAGATGGTGTGCTGTGGCTGGTCGGCAAGACCGTGATCTTCTTCTTCATCTTCGCGATGGTGAAGGCCATTGTGCCTCGCTATCGCTATGACCAGCTCATGCGCATCGGTTGGAAGGTGTTCCTGCCGTTGTCGCTTGCATGGGTCGTCATCTCTGCAACCTTCGCATTCATGGACGTCCCGGGCTATGCCCGTTGGGCGACGGGGGGGTGAGTTTGTGGAACGCTTTACTGAATTCTCATCTACCGGCTCAATCCGATTGGAAGTCGAGAGAGCGAGCTTGTGCGCTCTGCCAGTCGTGCAGATCGGTTCTCTGCTAGCCTGGCTTGCGTGGAATTTGATCAAAATCGAGTCCATGGTGGACGAAGCCAATACGCATCTGAAGGCCTCGCTATGGGCGCAATCATCAACAAAGGCGAGGATTGACTAATGGGCATCCCCCTCGACCGCGCATTCCGTTACTTCCTGATGACGGACTTCATCAACGGCTTCAAACTGGGCATGAAGTATTTCCTGAAGCCGAAGGCGACGCTGAACTACCCGTTCGAAAAAGGCCCGCTTTCCCCGCGGTTCCGTGGTGAACATGCGCTGCGTCGGTATCCGAATGGCGAAGAACGCTGCATCGCTTGCAAGCTTTGCGAAGCGATCTGCCCGGCGCAGGCTATCACGATTGAGGCTGAGCCGCGCGAAGACGGCAGCCGCCGGACGACGAAATACGACATCGACATGACGAAGTGCATCTATTGCGGTTTCTGTCAGGAAGCTTGCCCCGTCGATGCCATCGTAGAAGGCCCGAATTTCGAATTCGCGACGGAGACGCGGGAAGAGCTTTTCTACAACAAGGACAAGCTGTTGGAGAATGGTGAGCGTTGGGAACGTGAGATCGCCAAGAACCTCGAACTTGATGCGGCTTACAGATGAGCCTTGGCGCCGACATGACGCCGCTTGAGGCCGGGCGCGAGCTTTCTGAACGGGTAATGCCCGGGCTAGAGGCTGCGCTGGCCAAAAAGTATGATGACCTGCTGCCCGGCTTTTCCGAATGGCAGATCAGCACCGTCTATGGCGGCGTTTATGCGCGGGATGGCCTTGATATGAAAACCCGGCAGCTTGCGACGGTCGCAGGTCTGGCGGTCATGGGCGCTCAGACGCGTCCACAACTGAAAATACACGTAGCAGCAGCGCTGAAGAACGGTGCGACCAAGCGGGAAATCGCCGAGACGATCCTGCAGATGTCGCTCGATGGCGGATTTCCCGCCGCGATAAACGCGCTGAATGCGGCGATGGAAGTCTTCGACGAGGAAGAGACATGACCCTGGTGGCGTTCGCCTTCTACATATTCGCCACGGTGGCGATCATCGCCGGCTTGCTCGTGGTGACGGCAAGGAACCCTGTGCACTCTGTGCTCTGGCTGATCCTCGCCTTCTTTTCCGCAGCAGGCATGTTCGTCCTGATGGGGGCGGAATTTGTCGCGATGATTATGATCATCGTCTATGTCGGCGCGGTTGCGGTTCTGTTCCTCTTCGTCGTCATGATGCTCGATGTCGACTTTGCTGAGCTGAAACAGGGCCTCGCGAACTATCTGCCGATGGGCGGGCTGATCGCGGTGATCCTGTTGCTTGAGCTGAGCCTGGTGATTGGTAACTGGGCCATATCTGACCAGGCGCCAGCGATGCGCGCCGCCGAGGCACCGATCCCGTCCGAGGTTCATAACACCGCCGCGCTGGGTCAGATCATCTACACCGACTACGTGTTCCTCTTCCAAACGGCGGGCTTGATCCTGTTCGTTGCAATGATCGGTGCCATCGTTCTGACGCTGCGCCATCGCGACAACGTAAAGCGCCAGGATGTCACCAAGCAGATGTGGCGCACCCGCGAAGAGGCGGTGGAGCTGAAAAACGTCAAACCGGGGCAGGGGGTCTGACATGATCGGATTGAGCCATTATCTGACCGTCGCCGCGATCCTTTTCGTGATTGGCATCTTCGGGATCTTTCTGAACCGCAAGAACATCATCATTATCCTGATGTCGATTGAGCTAATGCTGCTGGCCGTGAACATCAACATGGTCGCGTTCTCAACTCATCTGGGCGACCTGGTGGGGCAGGTCTTTACCCTGTTCATCCTGACAGTCGCCGCGGCCGAGGCCGCGATTGGTCTGGCCATTCTGGTCTGTTTCTTCCGTAACCGCGGCTCCATCGCCGTGGAAGACGTCAACATGATGAAGGGCTGACCCAAGTGCTTCAGACAATTCTCTTCGCCCCGCTTCTCGGCGCCCTGATCGCAGGCCTCTTTGGCCGTTCGGTTGGCGAGCGCATGGCGATGATCATTCCGACAGGCCTGTTGTTCCTGGCGGCGTTTCTCAGCTGGATAGTGTTCTTCACCTATACGGGTACTGACGGTGACACGGTGCCGTTGTTCCGCTGGATCGATTCAGGTTCGATGACCGTCGATTGGTCAATTCGCGTCGATACGCTGACAGCGGTGATGCTGGTCGTGGTGACCAGCGTATCCTCGCTCGTCCACCTCTATTCGATGGGCTACATGGAGGAGGATTCAGCGAAGGCGCGGTTCTTCAGCTATCTCAGCCTTTTCACGTTCGCGATGCTTATGCTGGTAACGTCTGACAACCTGTTGCAGATGTTCTTCGGCTGGGAAGGCGTGGGGGTCGCATCATATCTGCTGATTGGCTTCTGGCATCACAAACAGTCCGCCAACGCAGCTGCGATGAAGGCGTTCATCGTGAACCGGGTGGGCGACTTTGGGTTTGCGCTGGGTATCTTCGGCCTGTTCTTCATGGTCGACAGCATCCAGTTCGATGACATCTTCAACGCCGCGCCAGCGCTCGCGGAAACCTCCATCATGTTCATTGGGATGGAGATGAACGCTGCGGAGCTTCTCGCCTTCCTTCTCTTCATCGGGGCGATGGGCAAGTCGGCGCAGTTCCTGCTGCACACCTGGCTGCCGGATGCGATGGAAGGGCCGACACCTGTGTCTGCGCTGATCCACGCGGCGACCATGGTCACCGCGGGCGTCTTCCTGGTTTGCCGCATGTCGCCGCTGATGGAATGGGCGCCAAATGCGCTGATGATCGTCACATACGTCGGTGCAACGACAGCGTTCTTCGCGGCGACGATTGGCCTTGTGCAGAACGACATCAAGCGTGTCATCGCCTATTCGACATGTTCGCAGCTCGGCTACATGTTCGTCGCAGCGGGCGTCGGCGCCTATGAGGCGGCGATGTTCCACCTCTTTACGCATGCTTTCTTCAAGGCGTTGCTGTTCCTCTGCGCCGGTTCTGTCATCCACGCGATGCACCATGAACAGGACATGCGCCACTACGGCGGCCTGAAGGACAAGATCCCGGTAACCTTCTGGATGATGATGATTGGCACGCTCGCCATCACGGGCGTCGGTATCCCGCTCTTGTATATCGGAGAGTTGCCGATTGGCCTTGCCGGCTATCATTCCAAAGACGCAGTGATCGAAAGCGCTTATGCGGCGGGCGATATGTCTTACGCATACGTGATGCTTATCCTCGCCGCTGCAATGACTGCGTTCTATTCTTGGCGTCTGATTTTCATGACTTTCTTTGGCGAAACCCGGGCTGATGCGCATACGTATGATCATGCGCATGAAAGCCCGACTGTCATGATGGTCCCGCTTTACATCCTGGCGTTCGGCGCCGTGATCGTGGGCATAGCGTTTTACGGCGGGTTCTTCGGTCATCACGAAGATCATTTCTGGCACGGAGCCATCTTCTCAGGCCCTGAAAATGCGGTCGTTCACGACGCGCATGAAGTTGCGAAATGGGTCAAGGTATCGCCCTTTATCGCCATGTTGATTGGCACAGGCATTGCGGTTTCGATGTATCTGAAAACAGCAAAACTTTGGATGAAGCTTGGCTTCGGCACGCTTGCCTTCTTCGTCCTTGCTTTCGCCAAACAGTGGGAAGCGGGGCTCGCAATCGGTCTGGCGCTGGCCTTCCTCTGCTATGTCATACCGTATGGTCTGAACGAAACACTCGCCCGCCAGCAGCAGCCGCTTTATCAGTTCCTGCTGAACAAGTGGTACTTTGACGAAATCTACGATTTCCTCTTCGTTCGTCCGTCGATGTGGGTTGGCAAGTTCCTGTGGAAACGCGGCGACGGCAATGTAATCGACGGCTTCCTGAACGGGCTCGCCATGGGCGTGATGCCCTTCTTCACCGGAATGCTGGGCCGCGCCCAATCCGGGTTTGTCTTTCACTATGCGTTCGCAATGATCATGGGGGTTGCCGCCCTTTTGACCTGGTACGCGGTCGTAGGGGGCTAAGAGATGCTGCCGCTTCTCTCCATCATCACGTTCCTGCCCCTCGCAGGCGCTTTGATCATTCTGTTTCTTGTCCGCGGTGACAGCGGTCAGGCGATTACCAATGCGCGTCTGACTACGCTGTGGACGACAATTGCGACCTTCATCATCTCGCTTTTCGTCCTGGCTGGCTTTGACAGCTCAGACACCGGTTTCCAGTTCGTGGAAGAACGCCCCTGGCTGGGCTTCATGACCTACAAGATGGGCGTCGACGGCATTTCGATCCTGTTCGTCATGCTCACCACATTCATGATGCCCTTGGTGATCTGGGCGTCCTGGGGTGTTGAGAACCGGGTTAAGGAATACATGATTGCGTTCCTGATCCTGGAAACCTTCATGATCGGCGTGTTCTGCGCGCTGGATATGGTGGTGTTCTACCTGTTCTTCGAAGGCGGCCTGATCCCGATGTTCATCATCATCGGCGTATGGGGGGGCAAGGAACGCGTCTATGCGGCGTTCAAATTTTTCCTCTACACCCTGATCGGTTCGCTGTTGATGCTGGTCGCGATGATCGCGATGTACTGGGACGCCGGCACCACTGACATCACTGCTCTGCTGAATCACAAGTTCAGCTCCGACACAGTCGACCTTTTCGGCTGGCAGATCATCGGCGGGTTCCAGTCGTTCCTCTGGCTCGCCTTCTTCGCCAGTTTCGCAGTGAAGATGCCAATGTGGCCGGTGCATACCTGGCTACCGGACGCGCACGTTCAGGCTCCGACCGCCGGGTCGGTCGTGCTGGCGGCCATCCTGTTGAAAATGGGCGGTTATGGCTTCATTCGCTTCAGCTTGCCGATGTTCCCGATCGCGTCGGAATACTTTGCCGATCTGGTCTTCTTCATGTCAGCGGTCGCCATCGTCTACACCTCGCTGGTCGCGCTGATGCAGGAAGACATCAAGAAACTGATCGCCTATTCATCCGTCGCCCATATGGGCTTTGTGACGATGGGCATCTTCGCGGCTAACCAGCAAGGAGTTGATGGCGCGATCTTCCAGATGATCAGCCATGGCTTCATCTCTGGTGCCCTCTTCCTCTGCGTTGGTGTGATCTATGATCGGATGCATACCCGCGATATCTCAGCTTATGGCGGCCTCGTTGTCAGGATGCCGGTCTATGCAGCGATCTTCATGCTGTTCACCATGGGCAATGTCGGCCTGCCTGGTACGTCAGGCTTTGTTGGCGAATTTCTGACCCTCGCTGGTGTATTCCAGGAAAGCACGTGGACCGCGGTGTTCGCGACGACCGGTGTGATCCTTTCGGCGGGCTATGCGCTGTGGCTCTACAAGCGTGTGGTCTTTGGGGAGCTGATCAAGGAAAGCCTGAAGCAGATTGAGGATGTGACGCCCCGCGAAAAGGCGATCTTCGCCCCGCTGGTGATCGCAACGATCCTCCTCGGTGTTTATCCAAGCCTGATCACAGATGTCTTCGGCCCCTCGGTCGAAGCGCTGCTGGCCCAGGTTGATGCGGCCCAGGTCGCCGCAAGCCAAGTTGCAATGAAGTGAGACTGACATGATCGGCGCAGATATCTCCATCATCCTGCCGGAACTTATTCTGGCGGTCTCCTCCATGGCGCTGTTGATGCTGGGCACCTACGGGGGCGGCGATCGGCAGGCAGTTCTGATCAACTGGCTGATGGCTGGGCTGCTTTTCGTGCTTGGCCTTTGGATCATGCTGGATCCATCCGATGGCGTGGCGTTCAACGGCGCGTTCGTCGCGGACGGCTTTGCCCAATTCTCCAAGGTGTTGATGCTGTGGTCAGCCGCGATCATTCTGATCCTGGCACGCGACTATCTGCAAAAACGCGAACTGATGAAGTTCGAGTTCCCGGTTCTCGTAGGCTTGTCCGTTCTCGGGATGATGATCATGGTTTCCGCTGGCGATCTGATGAGCCTCTACATGGGGTTGGAGCTTCAGTCGCTCAGCCTCTATGTCGTGGCTGCTTTCCGGCGCGACAGCCTGAAATCGACCGAAGCAGGGCTGAAGTACTTTGTACTTGGCGCGCTGTCTTCGGGCCTGCTGCTGTACGGCGCATCGATGGTCTACGGCTATACCGGCACCACAAATCTCAACCGTGTTGCAGAAATCGTCTCCAGCGAGGGCGTCAGCCTCGGCCTGACCTTCGGCATCGTTTTCCTCTGCGCAGGCCTTGCGTTCAAAATCTCGGCCGCGCCGTTCCATATGTGGACGCCGGACGTTTATGAAGGCTCGCCTACGCCAGTGACGGCTTTCTTTGCGTCTGCGCCCAAGGTCGCTGCAGCGGCGATGTTTGCGCGCGTGATGTATGACGGTTTTGGCGATGCGCCAGAAGCATGGCGTCAAATCATTGTCTTCATCTCAATCGTTTCGATGTTCTGGGGATCGATCGCTGCAATCGGCCAAACGGATATCAAGCGACTGATGGCCTATTCGTCTATCGGCCATATGGGCTTTGCGCTGGTTGGCCTCGCCGCTGGAACCGAACAGGGCGCACAGGCGCTGCTGGTTTACCTCGCCATCTATGTTGTCATGAATATCGGCATCTTCGCCTACATCCTGTGTATGGAGCGGGGCGGGCGCCCGGTCACGCAAATCGACGACTTGTCAGGCCTGTCCAAATCGGCACCTGGCCATGCCTTGGCCTTGACTGCGATCCTGTTCAGCCTGGCTGGCGTGCCGCCACTTGCAGGTTTCTTTGGCAAATATTTCGTCTTCCTCGCAGCGGTGGAGGCTGGCCTTGCGCCACTGGCCATCGCGGGTGCGATCGCTTCGGTGATTGGCGCGTTCTATTACCTCCGCATCGTGAAGATGATGTACTTCGATGAGGTAGGGGAAGCCTTGGATGGACGCCTGTCCTTGTCGCATCGTCTGGCGCTCGGCATGTCTGCGTTGATTATGACGATCGGCTGGCTGCCCTTCCTGAACGGTTTCGGCGTAGTGGAACTTAGCGGCGCAGCCGCAGCGTCGTTGGTCCAGTAATTGGGACAGTGGCCGCATGGCGTCGGGGTTCTGAAGCTCGACGAAATCGACAGCACAAATACCGAAGCCCGTCGCAGGTTTGCGGCGGGCGAACGGGGCCCTCTGTGGATCATGGCAGCGCGCCAGACGGGCGGCAAGGGCCGCCAGGGCCGCGTTTGGAATTCCGGAACGGGTAACCTTTACGCGACACTTCTGTTTCAACCGCAAACGCCGGCGTCCACCGCTTCGCTGTTTTCCTTTGTCGCCTGCCTTGCGGTGGCGCAGCTGTTCGAAAGCTACGGCGCAAAAGCGCAGGTTAAATGGCCGAACGATGCGCTAATCGATAGCAAGAAATGCGCCGGCGTTCTGCTGGAAGGCAGTGGGCAGGGGACGGTCCTCGATTGGCTCGCCATCGGGATCGGCGTGAACCTAGCTCACCACCCTGAACCAGACGCAGCGGCGATCCACCCACCAACAAGCCTGTTGAACGAAACGGGGCGGCGGGTATCAACTGATGATGCACTCACGCACCTTGCGGCTTCGGTTGCGCATTGGGGCGACGTGCTGCAGCGGGACGGGTTTGCCCCGGTGCGCGAGGCGTGGATCAGCCGCGTCGCCAAACTGGGCCAACGGATCGAGGCGCGGATGGCCAAGGAAAGTGTCACAGGCGTGTTTGAGGATGTGGACGCGACCGGCGCACTTGTCCTAAGAACGCCCACCGGCGCGCGTAAGTTGCACGCGGCGGATATCTATTTCGCCTGAAAGGGGCGCGTCCATGCTGCTGACCATTGATGCTGGCAACACCAACACCGTCTTTTCCGTCTTCGATGGCGAAGAATTGCTAGGCAACTGGCGCTGCTCCACCTACGGGCCGCGCACACAGGACGAATACTTCGTCTGGCTGAATCGCTTGATGGATCACAACGGCGTCGACAAGAACCTAATCACGGACGCCATCATTGCGACGGTGGTGCCGCAGACGGTGTTCAACCTGAAGAATCTCTGCCGTACTTATTTCAATTGCGATCCGCTGGTCGTTGGCGAACCTGACTGCGAACTGGGTGTCAAAGTGAAGGTCAAGCGCGAACGGGAAGTCGGCGCAGACCGTTTGGTCAACACTGTGGGCGCGTTTGAAACCTACGGGCCAAACTTGATCGTGGTTGATTTCGGCACGGCGACGACGTTTGACGTCGTTGATTTTGAAGGTGCCTATGCAGGCGGTCTGATCGTGCCCGGGATCAACCTGTCCCTTAAAGCGCTGCACGAAGCCGCCGCCAAGCTGCCCAATGTTGACGTCGCTCGCCCACAGCAGGTGATCGGGCTGGATACCGAAAGCTGC
>CBFHXH010000013.1:0-10960 GCA_965659735.1 uncultured Pikeienuella sp. | reverse complement strand
AGCTGCATGCAGTCGGGTGTGTATTGGGGCTATATCAGCCTGATCGAAGGTGTCTGCCGCCGCATTGCGGACGAGCTGGAAACAGAGATGAAAGTGATTGCGACCGGGGGCCTCAGCGTATTGATGGCGACCGGCACGCTGGTGATTGATCACGTGGACGATGATGTGACGATGCGGGGGCTCGTCAAAATTTTTAAAGAAAACAAAGGCGCAGCCTAGATGAGCAACCCGAACCAGTTGATCTACCTTCCCCTCGGCGGGGCGGGTGAGATCGGTATGAACATGTACCTTTATGGCTTTGGGCCAGAAAAGGATCGTGATTGGATCATCGTCGATGTGGGGGTGTCGTTCGGCGACATGTCATCGTCGCCCGGTATCGATCTGGTGATGCCGGATATTGAATTCATCCACGATATTGCTGGCCGGGTGAAGGCGATCTTCATCACCCACGCGCACGAAGATCATATTGGCGCGCTTGGCCGCTTGTGGCCGCAGATGCGCGCGCCGATCTATGCGCCGGCGTTCACAGCGGCGATTGCACGACGTAAGATGTCCGAATGTGGATATTCCGACAGCGTCATCCAGGAAGTGTCGTGGGAAACGCCGGTCGATGCAGGGCCTTTCACCGTCAGCTTCATGCATGTCACCCATTCGATCCCTGATCCTGCGATGCTGTTAATTGAAACGCCTGCGGGCAAAATCGTGCATACGGGCGACTTCAAACTGGATCCTTCGCCAATACTTGGCCAGGCGACAGATATGGAACGGCTTTCCAAGCTTGGCGATGAAGGCGTTTTGGCGTTGATGTGCGACAGCACTAACATTTTTGATCCCGGTGAGGCGGGCGGCGAACAGCCCCTGCAGGCGTCGCTTGAAAAACTGATACGAGAAGCCAAGGGCGCTGTTGCGGCCACGACCTTTGCCTCTAACGTGGCGCGCCTTAAGACCCTTGCTGAGGCCGCGCAGGCCGCAGGCCGATCTGTCGTCGTCGCAGGTCGTGCGATGAGCCGGATGATCCAGACTGCCGTCGAAACTGGCGCGTTGGAGAGTTTTCCAACCCTAGTGAACGACGATGTGGCTGGGTCGATCTCTGCGGAAAACCTGTTCTACCTGATTACAGGCAGCCAGGGCGAAGGTCGCGCAGCGCTTGCCCGCATCGCGTCGGGCACACACCCGTTCATTTCATTGCGCAGCGGCGATCTGGTCCTCTTCTCCTCCAAAACCATTCCCGGAAACGAGAAGGAGGTTTATCGGCTTTACAACCTCTTGTCCGAGCAGGGCGTTGAAGTTGTCGACAGCGATATGGAGCGTATCCATGTCTCGGGCCACGCCTGCATGGAGGAAATCAAGACCATCCACAAAACGCTGCGTCCGCAGACGGTTGTGCCTTTGCATGGCGAACATCGCCATCTTGTCGAACATGTTCGGCGCGCGACGGAATGGGGGGCGCCGAATGCAGTGTTGGCGCCGAACGGGACAATGGTTGATCTGACGACGGCGCGCATTGCAGGACATGCCGAAACCGGGCGCACCTATCTCGACGGTGACACACTTGTCGGCGCGATGGATGGCGTGATCCGGGCCCGGCTGAAAATGGCGCGCGGCGGACATATTCTGGTGTCGGTCTGCATCGATGAGATGGGCGAGCTGTTCGCCGACCCACAGGTCACCTGCGAGGGCGCACCGTCTGATGTGGGCGACGACGCCCCGTTGGATGAACTGATCGCCTTGCGTGTTGATGCCGCAATCGCGTCAGCGTCAAAGCGCGAACAGCGCAATGATGACGCGATGGAGGATCTGGTGCGCCGGGTGGCGCGCAAAGTCTGTTCGGATACTTGGGGTAAAAAGCCCGTGGTGACGGTGCACATCACCCGTTTGGAAGCCGAGTGATCAAAGACATCGCGGCCGGCCTTTAGAGAGGCCGGCCGATTGAAAACGCTTAGGCGGCGGCTTCGTCGCCTGCCGCCTCGGTCGCATCGTCCTGCATGTCTTCGACAATCTCTTCCGCTTCGGCGTCAGCTTTCTTACGCGTCGACTTCAGTTCGGGCAGTGGAATGTTCAGGAAAGCTGGGACGTGATCGCCCAATCCTTTGACCGGCGGGCCGAGATCGTCGCGGCGCCGTCCCCCACGGCCGCCGCGATTGCGGTTGCGGCCATCGTTTGACTGCTGCGCTGGCTGCGGCATGGGCTGTTCAGCAGGCTTTGCCGGCGCTTGCGCAATCTCAGTGGGCTGCGGCGCAGCTTCTGGTGCTGCGTCTTCGGTCTTTTCCGACCGGCGCCGGCCACCGCGACGGGGTTTGTCCGCCTGTTCATCCTCGCGCCGAGGGCGGCGGGGACGCTGTTCGCGGATCGCGCCTTCTGGCGGATCCATACGGTCGATTTTTGTCTTGATCAGTTCCTCGATCTTTTCGAGGTACTTTTCCTCGTATGGCAAGCATAGCGTAAAGCTGTCGCCGGTACGTCCGGCGCGACCAGTTCGGCCGATACGGTGCACATAGTCTTCCGAATGGATCGGGACGTCGAAGTTGAAGACATGGCTGACATTTGGAATATCGAGGCCGCGCGCGGCGACGTCTGATGCGCAGAGGATCTTGATCTCCTCCGAACGGAACCCGTCCAACGTGCGCATTCGGACTTTCTGGTCCAGATCGCCGTGGATAGCGGCGGCGTTGTAGCCGTGCTTTTTCAGGCTTTTCGCGACGATGTCGACGTTGGATTTGCGATTGCAGAAAATGATCGCGTTGGTCAACTTTTCAGCGGCTGCTTCCGCGTCGATCAGTCCGCGCAAGACATCCCGCTTTTCCTTGTCGGAGCCGTCCTTGGACGCGGCTTTCCAGGACACAATCTTTTGCGTGATCGTATCCGACGCCGTCGACTGACGCGCGACCTCAACCCGAACGGGGTTATGCAGGAACTCTTCGGTCAGGCGCGTGATTTCCGGCGGCATCGTGGCTGAGAAGAACAGCGTCTGACGTGTAAACGGCGTCAGCTTGAAGATGCGTTCAATGTCAGGGATGAAGCCCATGTCGAGCATGCGGTCAGCTTCGTCGATCACCATGATCTCTATGCCGGTCAGCATCAGCTTGCCACGCTCAAAATGGTCAATCAGGCGGCCTGGCGTTGCGATCAGCACGTCGACGCCGCGGTCGATCAACTTGTCCTGATCCTTGAAGCTGACGCCACCAATCAAAAGCGCCATCGTCAGTTTGTGGTGCTTGCCGTAGATTTCAAAGTTCTGAGCGACCTGTGCGGCCAGTTCCCGTGTCGGGCAAAGAACCAGGCTGCGTGGCATCCGCGCCCGGGCGCGCCCCTGCGCAAGGATGGAGATCATGGGCAGCGTGAAGGCGGCGGTCTTGCCAGTGCCCGTCTGCGCAATGCCCAAAACGTCCTTGGCCATCAGCGCATGCGGGATGGCCTTTTCCTGAATTGGCGTCGGGGTGTCATAGCCAGCTTCTGTGATGGCTTCTAGGACCTCGGGATCAAGGTTAAGGTCAGCAAATTTTGTCATGTAGCTCCGATTTTAGGTTCTTGCGGCTTCGGGGTGGCCGCGAACACTAAAGCGGCCCAGTGTCGCCCGTATTGGCGAGACCTCGATTTGAGCGGCGCAAAATATCGAAAAACCTTGAAAAGTCAATGGACAGCTGACGGATAGGTCAGGTAAGGATTTCCTTTGTCGCTGACAGAGTGATGTCTGGATAGTCACGCTCAGCCCGGTCGATATCGAACTGGATGCGCGTCATGAAAACAGGGTCGCCGTCATTGTCGCGTGCCATCTGACCCCGGTTGTCCTTAACGAACTGGTCCACCATATCGTCTGCCCCGGAAACCCAACGGGCAGAGGTGTATTGCGTGGGTTCAAACCGCACCGGGATGTCGTATTCTGCCTCAATACGGCTCGCCAGAACTTCGAACTGCAACGCGCCGACGACGCCCATCACCCAGCCTGATCCGATCTCTGGTTTGAAAAGTTTGGCAGCGCCTTCTTCGGCGAACTGCGTTAGCGCCTTATCGAGATGCTTGGCCTTCATCGGATCGGCTGCGCGGACAGACTGCAGCAGCTCGGGGGCAAACGAAGGTATCCCTGTGAAACGCAGGTCTTCGCCTTCGGTAAGCGCGTCGCCGATGCGCAACTGCCCGTGGTTCGGCACGCCGATGATGTCGCCCGCCCAGGCGTCGTCTGCAATCTCGCGGTCGTTCGCCAAGAATAGCACAGGGTTCGAAATCGCCATCGGTTTGCCTGACCGGACGTGTTTCAGCTTGGCGCCACGCTTGAAGTGGCCCGAACATAGCCGCACAAACGCCACGCGGTCGCGGTGCTTGGGGTCCATGTTGGCCTGCACCTTGAAGACAAAGCCGCTGACCTTCTTTTCATCCGCCGACACCTGCCGCGATCCGGCCTTACGTGGCTGTGGGGCAGGGGCGTAGGCGCCAAGGCCTTCCAGCAGTTCCTTCACGCCGAAGGAATTGATAGCGGAGCCGAACCATATCGGTGACATCGTGCCTTCCAGAAAGGCCTGGTGATCGAAGGTTGGCAAAAGCTCTTTCGCCATTTCGATCTCTTCGCGGAACTGTTCCAGCAATTCAGCCGGGATATGGTCCGCCAGTTTTGGATCGTCCAATCCGCTGATCTTGATCGATTCACCCTTCACGTTCCGTTCAGCCCGGTCCATCAGCTCCAACCGGTCGTTGACCAGATCGTAGGCGCCTACAAACTCTTTCCCGCTTCCGATCGGCCACGATGCTGGCGCCACGTCCAGCGCCAGGTTTTCCTGGATCTCGTCGATGATCTCAAACGGGTCGCGGCTTTCGCGGTCCATCTTGTTGCAGAAAGTCAGGATCGGCATGTCGCGCAGGCGGCAGACCTCAAATAGCTTCTTAGTCTGGCTTTCCACGCCCTTCGCGCCGTCGATGACCATGACGGCGGCGTCCACGGCGGTCAGCGTGCGGTAGGTGTCTTCGGAAAAGTCGCTATGGCCCGGGGTGTCGACCAGATTCAGCCAATAGTCTGCATACTCAAAGCTCATCGCCGAGGCGGACACCGATATCCCGCGTTCCTGTTCCATCTTCATGAAGTCTGATCGGGTGCGCCGCGCTTCGCCCTTGGCCCGCACCTGACCAGCCATGTTGATGGCGCCGCCATGCAGCAGCAGCTTTTCGGTCAGCGTGGTTTTGCCGGCGTCGGGATGCGAGATGATCGCAAAGGTCCGGCGGCGGGCGATTTCGGGCGGAAGGGTCGGTTGATTGGTCTGGTCCAGCATGGGCCGGGGTATAGCCGGGGCGGGGACGCGAGGGTAGGGGGAAATAGACATTCCTTTCGCGGCAAATCTGAGAGACGATGCGCCCATGAAACGCCTCGCCCTTATCATCGCCTTAACATCCAGCCCTGCGCTGGCCGATTGCGATGCGCTGAAGGGGCTGGTGGCGCGCGACGCCGCCAAGGCCGCCACTGTTTTCGCGCCTATGCCCGCCACCTGCCAGTCGGCCCGGCAGACCACGGGTCAGGCGCTGTTTTGCTATGCCGAACACAGGTTTCGCAGTGAAACCGCGACGGACATGGCGCAGCGGATTGAGGCGGACATTGCGGCCTGCTTCGCCGCGTCCGTCCGTCAGGCGGATACCGGGGTAAACCATCCCGACAGTTACGCCGCGCGGTGGTTCGATGTGGGCGATTCGCGCATATCACTGTCGGTCAAGGATAAGGGCGCGCTGGGGAAGACGCTGGTTTTCCTCAGGGTCGTCGAGGGGGACTAATGCTGGACAACATCGCCGATTTCGACCTGAACGCCATCGACCGCGGCTTTATCGACAACCCGTACCCGACGCTTAAACGCCTGCGCGAGGAAAGCCCGATCCACCGCAATCCCGATGGATCTGTTTACCTGACCCGCCACGCGGACTGCCTGAAAGTCTACCAAAGCCGCGATATGCTGTCTGACAAGCAGGAGGCGTTCGGCGAGAAATTTGGCGAATGCCCGTTGAAAAACCACCATACCACCAGCCTGATCTTCAACGATCCGCCCTATCACACGACCGTCCGGCGGCTCATCTCCTCCGCCTTCACGCCGCGCAAACTGGCTGAGATGGAGCCGTTGATCGAAACGATCGTCGACCGCCTGCTGGACCGGGTGGAGGACATGGGCGAACTGGATCTGGTCACCGATTTCGCAATGACCCTGCCGACGGAGATTATCAGTTTCATGCTGGGCATCCCCGAAGAATACCGGTCTGAACTACGAGGCTTTTCCCTGGCCATCCTCGGCGCCCTGGACCCTGTGGTGCCTGCGGAGCGGATGAAGGCTGGGAACGAGGCAGTTGAGGAATTCTCAGCCATCCTGAACGACCTGATCAACCACCGCCGGGCCAATCCCGACGCCGCCGCGCAGGGAGAGGTGCTGGAGGCGCTGATCTTTGGCGAATATGAGGGCCGCAAACTGACCCAGGAAGAACTGATCCAGAACTGCATCTTCCTTCTGAACGCGGGCCACGAGACGACGACCAGCATGGTGGCGAACTCCATCGGCACGCTGCTGGATAATCCCGACCAGCACCGCCTGTTGCAGGACGAACCGGGCCATATCGACACCGCGATTGAAGAGTTCCTGCGCGTGCAATCCCCCCTGCAAATCGGCAACCGGCTGGCGGGGGAGGATATCACGCTGCCGGGGGGAGAGGTGCTGCCCAAGGGTACGTTCATCCACACCTCCATCGCCGGGGCAAACCGCGACCCCGCCGTGTTCGAGGGGCCGGAGGGGGTGGACATCACCCGCCAGAAAAACCGCCACATCGCCTTCATCACCGGCATCCATGTATGCCTCGGCGCGACCCTGGCGCGGATGGAGGGGCGACTGGCCCTGGGGCGGCTGGTGAGCCGGTTTCCGAAGTTGGCGGCGGCGGGAGAGCGAGAGGTGCTGGGGCTGGCGCGGTTCCGGGGCTATACGCGGTTTCCGGTGCGGGTGGTGTGAAACGTGGGTAGGTTTCACGCGTGAAACCATGTCTATGCGACTGGTATCATTGTAAAATAAAGTTTTGTTAACCTTTTGGACTTCACACGTATGTGGGGTGGACCTGCGGCCCACCATCCGCCGGGGACGTCAGCACAGGTCATTGATTTGGGCCATTCTGCTGTGACCCAGATCACCGAACCTCCCCCAACCGGGGGATAGGAGCGGGCGGGTTGGCGATGCAATCTGAACCAATACCGGATTGATATTGGAAAAGATGAGATGCCAACACGAGAAGCGGATGTGGATTACGTTGGCGTGTACAATTTCAAGGTGGAGATTGATGGCGCCAGCGCGGCTGGGGAAGAACAGCACTATTACACCATCACCCTCGAAAACGGCACCATCGCCGGAATACGGACGGAGCGACTGGCCGATAGTTTCGAATTTTCTGCACTGGCGTTTAAAGGCGAAGATCAACCCACTGACCCTATCTTGATCGCCGATATCCCGGAGCCGACCCCGCAACCAGCCGGAGGTCGTTTGCCTGATGAGGATGGCTTTCAGTTTACTGACAAGGGCGCGCAATCAGACCCTCAGCCGACCGATCCGATCATCATCGTTGACATTCCGGAGCCTACGCCCCAACCGGTTGAGCCTGACGTTTCTCAGCAAGATGATCGCTGGGCGTACTATGAAGCGGTTAGCCGCGATGAATGGATCGATATCGCTAGTTGACGTCGGTGTTTGGTAGGCCGCAGGAACACCCTCCGAACGGGTTCCGTTCATCGTGTGTTGCACCGGGTAGGGTGGGTCTTCAGACTCACTGAGTACGCCAGCGCAGATCGCGGAAACGGTGGGCATGAATGCCCACCCTACAAGTTTGCGCCCAGCCCGGAGTAAAGGGCGTCAGCCCGCCGGGCCAGCGTCAGGCCGTCCCGCGGTCTGACGCTTTTGCAGCGGAGCGCGTCCTTCTGAGGGAGGATGTATGTGGCCGCCATAAAGCGCGTCGAACACCCGTTGCTGCGCCAGCCCCTGGCCTGACGCTGGCCCGGCTTAGCGCAGACTTGGATCAAGCGTCGAATGGATTGGACTTTTGCTTGGGTCGCGTCGTGTTAGGCGTTTCGAATGGATTTTCTTTTGAGAACGGGCCGGTGTCTCTATTTGACCAGCACCGTGAAACGTCTTCCAATGCCTCAGTGCTTCCCGCTAGATCAGCTTCGTATACAGAATTGTTTGGGAAAATGAACTGAAGCATCTTCCCATGCTTTACCGAGTTAAAGATACTCGAAATATCATCTTCACTCGGCGTGAGATACATGCCTCCAGTAGTGTCGCCCTCAGCGTCAGCACTGAAAGCCGAGGTCGAAAAAACTACGTTCCCGAAATCTAGGATGCCTTTTCCTAGTTCTTGGTTTTTAGAAACAGCGAAATCGTCTCTGTAGAAAAAATATTCAGTTTGGCCGAATAGACCTGTACATACACTGCGGCGTTCGAATAGATCCGCGCTGCGCCGCAAAAAGATATGTCACCCGACTTCTGCGCTTGATTGTAAATTGATTGCCAGTCGCCAAAATTTTTCTCTTCAACAAGCTCAGCATGCGATGAATTTCGTATCACGCACAAAATAGCTGCGATAAGTAGGCGCTCGTCTTAACCCTCCCACTCGTTAAGTGATTCAATTTTTTAATGATTGCAAGCTGCGGTTGAGATTGCGATCCGAATAAAACTTCCTTTCAAACAACCTTCCCCACATTCAACACCCCATCCGGATCAAACGCCGCCTTCAGCGCCCGCATCGCGCCCAATCGCGCATCCCCTCCGCAGCGAAACAGCATCGCCCGCTTGTCCTCGCCGATGCCGTGCTCGGCGGAGAACGCTCCGCCCATCTCCTTCACGCCATGCTCCACCGCGATCTGCACTTCGGTTTTCTGGGCGTCCGTGAAACTCGCCCCCGTCGTAGTCATGTGGAGGTTGCCGTCGCCCAAGTGACACAGCGAATGGAAATTTGTGACATAGCCGAGCGCGTCCAGCCGCGCCTTCAGCCCGTCGACATACTCATCCAGCCGACCCAGCGGTATGGACAGGTCGAACCAGATCGCGGCCTTGCTGTCGTCGCGGGTCTTGTAGTCGCGCTGCAGCGACTGGCTGTCTTCGCGCACGCGCCAGATCTCGTCCCGCTCCCGCTCCGACTGGGCCATTAACGCGTTCTGGATGGTGCCGTCTTCCATGAACGGCGCGACAAGCTCCAGCGCATCATCGTCTGAGCCGATGATCTCGTAGATCACGTAAAGCGGCGCGTCGTGGAAATCGGTGAGGTGGGAAAGGCCCAGGCATTTGGCGTTGGCCTTGGCGTAGGTGCCCCACATCGCCTCCGCCCGTTGCAGTTTACCGGCGTCCTGGATCGCGCGCATGACGCGGATGGCGCCTTCGGTCGTCTCCTGCGCGGTCAGGATGGTCTGGCCGGCGGGGATCAGCGCCTCCAGCTGCAGGACGGCTTTTGTGACGACTCCCAACGTGCCTTCGGCCCCGCAGAAAATCTGTTTTAGGTCATAGCCTTCGTTGGCCTTCTTGACGCGGGTGAAGTCGGACATGACCTCTCCATTCGTCAGGGCGACCTCCATCCCTAGCAGCCGGTCGCGCATCATGCCGTTGCGCCATGCCTCCATCCCGCCTGCATTGGTAGAGATCATGCCGCCAATGGTGGCCGACCCGCGTGCGGCGATGTCAATGCCAGGGGTCAGGCCGTGTTTGGCGCATTCTTCCTGCACCTCTTGCAGGGTCCAACCGGCGCCGACCGTTGCGATCCGCTCTTCGGCGTCGACCTCAATCGGGTCGCGCATGCGCTCAGTTGAAAGGACGACGTCGCCCGTGCGGCTGCGTCCGCCGCCCGCCAGCCCGGTGCGCCCACCATGGGTGACGACGGGGATGGCATTGTTGGCGCAGTGTTTCAGCACCTGTGCGGCCTCGATGGCGTTGGCGGGGCGGACGTAGAGGTCGCAGCCGAGGTTATTCTCGTCGATGCCGGGATCCAGGTTAGCGATGCGGTTCGCGCCAAAGACATGGTCTGGGCCGAGAAGGGCGGTGAAAGCGGATTGGTCGGTCATAGCAGCGTGTCCGTCGAAGTTTCGCACCGAAGGTCCACGGGTTTGACGCCGGGCGCAAGCCTGTTCACGACGTTAGGTCCGTCGGTTGGTTGGGATTTGGGGCTAGGCGGCCGTTCGGGATTTGCGCTGACTGCATCGAAATCAAGGCGTAGGCGCCGATGCGAGCGTCAGGCTGTTAGCCGGCAATGGTTTGCCCGCAAACTACGATTGGGCAGTGGGCGGTCTGACGCATTTGACGCAGTGTGCTAAGCGGTCAGCTTGGATGGGCTTTGCCGAGATAAATAAAAGAGTTCAGAGGTTTTGGCGTCAGCTCACGGCCTGGCCCACGCATCAGCTACCGTTGTTTACCACCGCCCCGGACTTGACCCGGGGCCTCGATAAGATGAGTGCTTCGTTTTTTGAGGTCCCGGGTCAAGCCCGGGACGGTCGGGAATACGAACGTCCGCTCAGCCCCATAAACCGCCCTAGACAAATGGCAGCTTGCACATCTCCCCCCGGCAATATTCGCCGGTAGGTAAGGTCACATCGACCACATTGCCCGGTTTCACCTCACGGGACACAAGGCACAGGCCGATATTCTGTTCTAGCTTCGGCGACCAGGCGTGGGCTGTGATGTGGCCGGCGAACATGTCGCCGTGGCGCAGCTCTGACCACTTGTCCAGCGGCGGTAATCTGTCGTCCAGCTCCAGCTTGATCCCCAACTGCCAGCGGCGGGGGCCCTCTTCCTTGATCCGGCGCAGGGCCTGGATGCCGATCACATCATCCGGCGCGTCGACATCGATAAAACGGGTCATGCGCACTTCGAACGGATTGGTTTCGTCATCCGTATCGCCGCCATAGCTGAGAAGGCTGCTTTCCACACGCTCTGACGGGTTCGGGTTGCCCGGACCGATGCCGTATTTTTCACCGGCG
>CBFHXH010000012.1:0-47400 GCA_965659735.1 uncultured Pikeienuella sp. | reverse complement strand
GGCTTCCCATGCCAGCCTTTCAGCATCGCAGGGGTAAGCAAAAAGAACTCGCTAGGACGCGCTCATGGCTTTCTGGATGAGACCCAAGGAACGCTGTTTTTTGATGTCGTGAGAATAATCGCACACCATCGCCCGTGCGCTTTCCTCCTAGAAAACGTCAAGAACCCTCTGTCCCACGACAAGGGTAACACCATGAGGGTCATCCTGCATGCGCTTGACGAACTCGGTTATGTTGTCGATCACAAAGTGATCGACGCACGCTCTTGGGTGCCACAACACTGTGAGCGCATCTTCATCTCGGGTTTCCGACGCGATGTTCCCACGCGTTTCTGCCTCGACGATGTGGTAATCCCTTCAGGACCGAACCCGCGGCTTTCGGACATCCTTCATCCCGAGGACGGGTCCGAGATCGCCGAGCCTCCCTATACAGAAGGCCAGCTAGCGCGGGTTGCCGACAAGTACACACTGTCTAACAAGCTTTGGGCCTACCTCCAGAATTACGCCGCAAAACATAAAGCAGCCGGTAACGGTTTCGGCTTCGGGCTATGCACTCCCGAGAGCGTCGCCCGGACACTCAACGCAAGGTATTACAAGGACGGGATCTCAGGTGTGGGAGGCCAATATCCTAGGACGCTATGAGGCCGGACGGCGTTGTAGCTTTGCTCTTCGCTTTTGGCATGTTTCACTTCTCCGCCTTAGGGTCGCTTGTTTGCCATCTCAGATCCTCCGATTTCCTAATCATATGGGCGGACCAATTCAAAGGGGGAGGCTCAGAGATTTGTCTTATTCTGAGTGATTAATCGATCTCGCAGAAAACCGACGTCCAACTGAGGTCGCACTGCTTCAGACGTCTGCGGGGAGATTGCGGAAAACCACACTTTGATCGAACGACCGCTTTCGGTCTCATGCCACTGGAACCTGCCCGACTTAAACGCAGCGAGGCCCGACTTAGCTGCCTTCGACCTGCGACGCTTATGAGATAAGCAATCTTGTTGGAAAACGCCCCAACGGCGTGAGAGACATTGTGCTTTTCACTGACCAGCAATCACAGTGCTGAACGCTGCGGCCACTGCGGCGTGGCACGGGTCTATCACGGGAAGACCTAACTTGGCTTCAAGATCAGCGCGATGCCCTGCCATTCCAGCACAACCAAGTACGATGACGTCGGCGCCTTTGGCCGCCAATCTCTCGCCCGCTTCCGACAGTGCGTTCAAGGCGCCATCTGAGGCGCTATCAGACACAGATAAATCAGCAGCTTGCTCCGCCACCAAGCGCCCTAAAACGCCCATCCGTCGGAGATACCGGCGATGACGCGCGATTGCAGGTTCGGACAGCGCAATCACGCCGAACTGATCCCCGCGCGCCAATGCTGTGAGAACGCCACTTTCCTGAATGCCGAAAACAGGCTGCAAGAGTTGTTCGCGAGCCGCCTCCAACCCGGGATCGGAATAACAGGCGATGACAAATGCGCTTGCGTCAGGACGCGTTCGCATCAGCGCCAGTTGGCGCATGATGACGGCGTCGCTGTCAGCTTGGCTTTCGATGCCGAACGGGCCTTCGAGAAGCGTGATGCATTCAATGCCCGGCCCTCCCGAAAACCGAAAACAGTCAAGCGCCACGCTGATGCCCTTTGTCACAGCGGAGTTTGAGTTAGGGTTGATAACGACGATCGACCCAGTCATGGCGCGACATCCGCCTCATACTCCGCCAGCACGTCCCATTCCGGCGCCCGGTGTCCCTTGCGGCCAGTAAGGTCAATGCGATCACGGTGAATAAAGCGCCCATCCCCCGGTGAGGCGATCAGTTGGCCGTCATCCACGACGCGGGCGCCGCGTGAAAGAACCGTAACGGGCCGCCCTTTCATCCGCCGTCCTTCGAAAGGGTTATAATCCATGTCGTCATGCATCTCGCCGGCTGTCCACTCTTCCTCCGCGTCCCAAATCGCGATGTCGGCGTCAGCGCCTATTGCGATGACGCCCTTGCGGGGCAACATCCCGTAGGTGCGCGCTGCGTTGGTGGCGGAAAGGGCGACAAACTGATTGAGAGAGATACGCCCGCCATGCACGCCCTCGGTGAACATCAGCGGCAATCGCATCTCGATCCCCGGCATGCCATTGGCGATCTTGTTGAAGGGCGCATTGGCGCCGTTATAGAACTTACCTGTTTCATCAGCACGAAACGGCGCATGGTCGGACGAGACGACCTCAAACGTTCCGGCCTGAATGTTGGCCCAGAGCATATCCTGCGTCGCCTCATCACGTACCGGCGGCGAGCACATGAATTTCACTCCCTCCATTCCTGGCCTGTCCAGATCCGCCGCTGTCAGAAACAGATATTGCGGGCAGGTTTCCGCAAAGATCTTCGCCCCAGCCTCGCGGGCCCGGCGCACCGTTTCCGCGCCGCCAGCTGTTGAGACGTGAACGATGAAAAGGGGCGCATCGGCGAGTTTCGCCAACGCGACGGCACGGTTGATCGCTTCTTCCTCGGCCAGTGCAGGGCGCGAGGGCGCGTGGAATTTTGGAGCCACATGCCCTTCCGCAAGCAGCCGTTGTGTCATCCACGCGACCATTTTCGAGTTTTCGGCGTGCACCATCGTCAAGCCGCCATGAGCTTTGGCGGTAGCGAGGATATCGAGGAACTGACCATCATCCAAAGCGATGTCATATGTCATGAACACCTTGAACGAGGTTACGCCGCGATCGAACGCCTTTGGCAATTCGGCTAACGACGCCTCTGTCGGATCAGCTACGATAAGGTGATAACCGTAATCGATCACCGATTTCGGTGCCGCGCGCCCGTCGTAGATGTCGAGCGTTTCAAGTATGCCCCAGCCTTTGCGCTGCGCTGCGAACGGGACAAAGGATGAATTGCCGCCGAATGCAGCTGAGATTGAGCCAGATTGATAGTCGTCGGAACACATCAGCCCCATACCGCTCTCCTGAGCGATATGGCAATGCGCTTCAATCCCGCCAGGCATAACCAATCGGCCTCTGACATCAATCACATCCTGCCCGGCCAGCCCTTCACCGATGCCTGCAATTTTTCCATCTGTTACGCCAATATCGGCCTGAAATGTCGTTTCCGCCGTGACGATGGTTCCACCGCGGATGACCAGATCAAAGCTCATACTTCGGCCCCATCCGGATAAATCACGCCAGTCTGCGCGACGATGCGCTGGTAATGCTCAGTGCGGCGGTGAGCCGCGAACTTGAAAATCGTCTCCTTGCCGAAAGTGGCCCGGTCCATGTCGCAGTGCGCGGTGATCAGTTCATCGTCGTCCGTTTTCGCCTGCGCGACCACCATTCCGTCGGGGTCCACAATGACTGACCCGCCGAACAGCCCGTGCCCATCCTCAACGCCCGCTTTGGCGACCCCAACCACCCAGCAAGAGTTTTGATAGGCACCCGCCTGCATACAGAGCGTGGAATGGAAAATGCGCTTTTCAAGGTCTTCATCCCCTCCTTGCCCGTTCGTCGTAGGGGTGTTGTAGCCCAGCATAATGAGCTCCACGCCTTGCAGCCCCATCTCGCGATAGGCTTCGGGCCAGCGGCGGTCATTACAGACCAGCATTCCCATCCAGGCGTCCATGTTGCGCCAGACGGGAAACCCTAGATCGCCCGGTTCAAAATAGCGTTTTTCGAGATGCTGATGGGACCGATCCGGATCGTATTCCGCGTGGCCGGGCAGATGAACCTTTCGGTAGCGCCCAACAATGTTTCCCGCGCGATCAGTGAATATCTGAGTGTTGAAGCGTCGCCCTTCTACAGTCAATTCTGCGAATCCAAGCGATATCGCAACACCGGCCTCGGCCGCGCGATCAAACAAGGGGCGCGTCGCGTCATTAGGCATTTCCCGTTCAAACCATGCATCAACATCTTCGTCGGGCATCAGCCATCGCGGGAAAAACGTTGTCAGGGTCAGTTCAGGAAAAACTACCAGATCGCATTCTTGCTCAATTGCCTGCTCAAGTAGACCGAGCATGCGGGACACCACGTCCTCGCGCCGGTCTGCTTTTTGAATGGGCCCCATCTGGGCGCCGCCGATCATCATCTCGCGCATTTACCTTCCTCCTCAAAAACAAGCTAAGCGGCGGATCACACGCTTGTCGATGGGAAAGCGCCTGAACTGTTCGAGGGTTTAGACTTATCTATGTAGCGACGGGTATTCCGCGGTAGGCGCATGAGGGTGACGCGCAAACTTTGAATCGGGCGCTACTCAGGTCAATGCTCGATGCTGTGTATCCATGGATACTGATACAGAGCTGGGCATAGTGGCGATTAGCCAGTCTTCGCGCAGGTCGCCTTGATGAATAGTCCCTTCCAGATTAGCAGCAACGCTATATAACATATCATTTTCCATCTGAAGCAACAGGATGACTCGATTGCGGCCCTAGGTACATAAAGATAGATCGCATGACCGTCGGGCCTATACAGATGCAATAGTGAAACATTTCGCCTTGTTAGGCCGCGACGCTCGTAGGTGAACAGTTTTACGGGTTAGCACACGTCAGAGGCGTCGCCAGAAAGCTACGCCGGTTATCAAGCTTCTCAGCCCAAGGCTGGCGCCCATGAAGATTGATGTCGCTACGACTGGGGCGCTGAAAGTTAGCGTCGAGAAAGCTGTCAGGCCTTGGCCTACAGAGCACCCAACAGCCAGGACCGCGCCAATTCCCATTAGAAATCCGCCAAGAATTTGCCGGCCAAGTTCACGCGGGTCGTCGCAGGCCTCCCATCGAAAACGCCGGCGGATGAGGCTGCCAACCATGGCAGCAAAAACAACCCCTACGACTGATCCGATGCTGAAGTTGAGACCTCCGCCTGAGGCTGTCATGAGGTAGAGAATGGCACCGCCAACTGGTGCGGTGAATGTGTGAGATTCGACGCGAATCTCATCAAAACTTTCGGCAGACAAAAGCCCAAGCCCAGCCCAGCCTGACAGGATCGCGGTAGCCACCACCAGCGACCAGATGACATGTCTTGGCGATGTGCGGAAGTCCCGGTCAAGAAAGGCAACAAGGATGAAAGCGACTCCAATGATCATTGCGACCGCCAGGATCGGCCCCCCGGTCGCTTCCGCAATCGCATGTGCGTAGCCATAGCTGGCCAGATCTGCGCTTGCGTCCCTTGGAGGGAAGACCTCAACCCGTAGCATTCCGATTGGCCCGCCAATTGTCATGTAAGCGGAAATTCCCATGACAATGACGATCAGTAACGACTTCAGGTCCCCGCCACCCAAGCGGGTCAGAGCGCCAAACCCGCAGTTGCCGGCAATCGCCATGCCATATCCGAAGATCAGCCCACCGCAGATACTGGCGACAGGGTCCCAGGCGCGCGCTGCGTAAATCGTATCGGTTGCTGCGAATATCTCGGCTTCCATCAACCCAAAACAACCAACGATTGATGCCCCGAGGGCCAGCGACCACATCCTGAGGCGTCTGTAGTCTTTGCCGTAAATGGCGTCTTCAACAGCGCCCAATGTGCAGAACCGCCCCATTTGCCCGGCCAGCCCGAGCATTACGCCGCCGCCCAAGCCGATCAGGGCGGCGATGACGCTGTCGGGCAGGCCTTCCATGTCAAAAACCGCTTCTATTCATTGTCAGCGCAGAACATTGCATAGACAAGCTCAAGCATCTTGCGGGCGCGTTCATCAGACAGACGGTAATAGATGGCCTTTCCCTCACGCCGGAAATCCACAAGGCCTTCAAGACGCAACCGGGTCAGTTGCTGCGATACCGCGGCTTGCCGGGATGAAAGCAACTCCTCCAACTCCGTCACCGACTTTTCGCCAGTAGACAGATAGCAGAGCGTCATCAGACGGCCTTCATGCGCCAAGGCTTTCATAAAGCTCGTCGCATCGCGCGCATTTTTCATCATTCCTTCGAGCTCTTCGTCGCTCATACCCGGGCGGAGTTCGGGGAGGGCCATGCAAGTCGCCTTTTCGCCAATGACAGCATCCTCGTGCTGCTTTAGGCGAACTATATCCATGATGTCGCCGCCCGTCATGATCCAGAGGCCGCGTCTTTAGGTAGCTTGTCCAGTAATTGCCTCAGCATTGGCCAGAAGAAATCTTCGCCAGGATAACCTTCGATTCGACCGACCTCGACACCGTCTTCGATCAGGATAAAGGTCGGTGTGTAATTGGGGTGCGATTTGAAAGTCAGGTCATCTGGAATAGGCTCGGAAGTATCGACCCGGCGCAGCGGCGCGCGGCGGCCCTCCTCTGTCTTGTCGTAAACGACGCCGATCTCGTCATTCCAACGTTCGCACCAGTGGCAATAGGTTTCCTCAACCATCACCAATTCAGCGGCGAAGACAGGACCAGCGACGAAGGCCGCAAGCGAAAGAAGACTGTTGTGTAGCAAGCGGAGCATTGGCCCCTCCATTGACGGACTTCACGCTTCTAGATATATATAAAAAATAGAATATGACAATGTCAGAGGGGACCCGATGGAGTTCGACATCGGATACAGCGCCGCGGCGATAGCTGGACTGGTGTCTTTCTTGTCGCCCTGCATCCTGCCAATCGTTCCCTTCTATCTCTGTTATCTGGCTGGCATGTCCTTTGAGGCGCTGTCAGATGAAGATGATCTTTCGCCACAAGCCCGACGCAGAATTTTCCTGTCCACGATCCTGTTTGCGCTTGGCGTCGCGACGGTCTTTTTCGGGCTTGGGGCGTCAGCGACGTATTTTGGACAGGCGCTTCGTGAATGGTTTGGCGTTCTGAAATACGCCGCGGCTGCAATCATCCTGATCATGGGGCTGCATTTTTTGGGCGTCTTGAGGATCGGGCTTCTGTTCCGCCAAGCCCGACTTGATCCGGGTGAACATGGGCTGGGCCTGGCAGGAGCGTATCTTGTCGGCTTGGCGTTCGCCTTCGGCTGGACGCCCTGTGTGGGGCCAGTACTCGCTTCCATCCTTTTCATGGCGGCGGGCGCCGATTCCGCCACCGAGGGCGGTTTTCTTCTGTTGGTTTACGCCGCAGGCATGACATTGCCCTTTGTCATCGCGGGTCTGTTTGTTGGGCCCTTTCTCAGATGGGCGAAAGGGTTTCGGCGGCATCTTGGCGTCATTGAAAAGGTCATGGGCGGACTGCTGATCGTCTTTGCAGTTCTGATAGCCACCGATTCAATCAACATCATCGCAGACTGGATGCTGTCAATCGCGCCCGATATCGGGACACTGCAATAAGGAAAGACCGATGAAACACTTTCTGATCGCTTTCATGCTGCTAGCCGCACCGGCGACCGCTGCCGAGATCGGCGAAGATGGGTTGCACAAACAGGACTGGTTCGCAGTCACGTTCAAGGATATGGCCGAAGATCTGGAAACCGCGCAGGATGAGGGTAAGCGCCTTGCCATCATCTTCGAACAGCGCGGCTGCATCTACTGCGCCCGCCTGCATGAAGATGTATTCTCAATCCCTGAGGTTAGCGCCTTTATCCGCGAGAACTTTTACGTGGTGCAGATGAACCTTTTCGGTGATGAAGAAGTCACTGACTTTGACGGCGAAGCGATGGCTGAAAAAGAAATGGCCCGGCGTTGGGGTGTTGTCTTTACTCCGACCATTATGTTCATGCCCGAAAACGCCCCCGAAGACGGCACCGCCGCCCAAGCCGCCGTCAGCCAGATGCCGGGCGCATTTGGTAAGTACACAACACTGAATATGTTCCGCTGGGTGCACGAAAAGGGCTACGATAGCGATGAGCATTTCCAGAAATATCACGCGCGGAAATTTCAGGAAGCGCAACAATCCCAATAAGACCGGGCTGACCCGCCGCGCCATGGCGTTGTGCGGCGCAACATAATCTCAAATTCAACTATTTGAATTTTTCTGTTGTGTGATCACGTTTATGTGTGCGATTGTACACCTGCAAGCGGTGGAAAGCCGGAATCAGGGGAGAAACGCATGCCACGCATTTACTGCGCACTCGCAATCGCAACGGCCATTGGCCTCGCGGGCGCGGCGTCAGCCGGGACAGTCGGCCCGGACAACGTGAAATTCGAAGACGGTGCCATCGCCGCGTCACTGACCGGCGCCGCAGGCAACCCGGAAATGGGTCGTAAAGTATTCGCCAACCGCAAGCAGGGCAACTGCCTCGCCTGCCATCAGAACGAAGACCTTAAGGCTGAACCTTTTCACGGCGAAGTTGGTCCGATGATGGACGGCGTCGCTGACCGCTGGTCGGAAGCTGAACTGCGCGGCATCGTCGTAAACTCGAAAGAGATGTTCGATGGCACGATCATGCCGTCCTTCTACCGCACCGCCAATGGCGCGCGCCCGCTCGAAAAATTTGCTGACAAGACAATCCTGACCGCCGAACAGGTCGAGGATGTCGTCGCCTACTTGCTGACACTCAAAGAAGAATGACCCTTCCAGGAGGATTGGAAATGAACCTTACACGACGAGACGCGCTTTGGCTGACCGCCGGCGCTGCTGTTGCGGCGACCATGCCGCTGCCTGCATTCGCGAACACTGCGGAAACCCTGGAAGAGGCGATCGCCGCCTTTACTGGCGGGGCAGACGTGAAAGAGGGCGGCGTGGACATCGGCGCACCTGAAATCGCGGAAAACGGCAACACCGTCCCAGTGGAAGTATCCGCCAGCGGCGCGTCGTCGATCCTGCTCTTGGCGGCGGGCAACCCGCGCCCGGGCGTGGCGACCTTCAACTTCGGCCCGCTGTCCGCAGCATCCGAAGCCAAGACCCGTATCCGGCTCGCCGGCACACAGGATCTGATCGCAGTCGCGAAAATGGCTGATGGCTCCTTCGCTATGTCGAAGCGCTCCGTCAAAGTCACCATCGGCGGCTGCGGCGGCTGAACCAGGGAAGGAATAAGAACATGGCTAAAGTCAAACCTCGCGTAAAAGTCCCGAAGAAAGCCGAAGTCGGTGAAGTGATCACGATCAAAACGCTGATCAGCCACCCGATGGAGTCCGGCCAGCGCAAGGATAAGAAAACCGGCGAGCTGATCCCGCGTAAGATCATCAACAACTTCGTCGCCAGCTTTGAGGGCCAGGAAGTCGTGAACGTCAACATCGACCCAGCTGTCAGCGCAAACCCGTACTTCCAGTTCGATATGAAGTTTCCGGGCGCCGGTACGATGAAGTTCACTTGGACCGATGATGACGGGTCCGTCTACGAGACCGAAAAGACAATCAAGGTCGGCTAACAAAAGCCACCGCCCCAGGGGAGGACACTATGCGAAAGCTTACAGCCATCGCAGCAGCCGCAGGCTTCATCGCCGTCGCGGCGCAGGCCGGGCCGGGACCGGATGAAGATCAGTTGGAAGTTGAAGGCGTCAAGATCGTTACTGAGGTGAAAGCCCCAGATGATCATCCGCTCGATGTAATCTATTCCGGCTGGCGCTTCCGCACAGACGAAACGCAGGCATTGCAGGCAGATGACTTTGAAAACCCTGCCATGGTCGCCGTTGAATACGCTGCAGAAATTTGGGAGACGGCCGCAGGGTCTTCAAACAAATCCTGCGCCGATTGCCACGGCGACATCGACAGCATGGCCGGCCTAAAGGCGGTGACGCCCAAATGGGACGAAGCCGCTGGCGCGCCACTGACACTGGAAGATCTGATCAACCGTTCGATCAAAGATCACCAGGGCGGTGAAGGTTGGAAATGGGAAAGCGCCGAGATGTTGGCGATGACCGCCTATATCGGGATTCAATCCCGGGGCATGCCGGTCAACGTTCAGGCCGACGGTCCGATGGCCGAATGGGTCGAAAAAGGCAAAGACCTTTACTACACCCGGGTCGGTCAGCTCGATATGTCGTGCGCCAACTGCCACGAAGACAACTATGGTCAGTACATTCGCGCCGACCACCTGTCTCAGGGCAACACCAACGGCTTCCCAACTTACCGGTTCAAGTGGCAGGGCCTCGGCTCGCTCCACCGCCGGTTCTCTGGCTGCATGAAAAACATCCGCGCGCAGCCTTTCAAACGCGGCTCGGACGAGTTTACCGCGCTTGAAATCTACCTGGCGACGCGCGGCGCAGGTCTGGGCGTCGAAAGCCCGTCTGTCCGCAACTAATCCCTTATCAGCCCCCGGTCCTGCGGGTCGGGGGCTGTTTTCGAAGCACATTCCACACAACAAGGTCGTGAAACGACCTTGAACAGGGAGGGTTTGTCCATGATTTCCCGCCGCGACTTCCTGCAAGCTGGTGTCGCCGCCTCCGCCATTCTGGGCGGCGGAGTATGGACCAAGGTGGCCGCGCAGCAGGCGCTGACGCAGGATCAGCTGTTGGAGTTTGATCCAATTGGCAACGTCACGCTGATCCACATCACGGACATCCACGCCCAGCTGAAGCCCGTCTATTTCCGCGAACCGTCCGTCAACCTCGGCGTCGGTGAAGTGAACGGCCTGCCGCCACACGTGACTGGCGCAGACTTTCTGAAGCTTTTCAACATGAAGCCCGGCACGCCAGAAGCCTATGCGCTGACGTCCGAAGATTTCGTCTCGCTCGCCAAGGGCTATGGCAAGATGGGCGGCCTCGACCGCTGCGCCACCGTAATCAATGCAATCCGCGCGGAACGTCCCGAGGCGCTGCTGCTAGATGGCGGCGATACATGGCAGGGCAGTTACACCGCCGAAATGACCAAGGGCCAGGATATGATCAATGTCATGAATGCGCTCAAACCTGACGCAATGACGGCCCATTGGGAATTCACGTTCGGCAAAGACCGCGTGGACGAGATTATCGACGAACTGCCTTTTGCGTTCCTGGGCGCGAACATCTTCGACAACGAATGGGACGAACCGGCGTACGAGCCTTACAAATTCTTCGAACAGAACGGCGTCAAGATTGCGGTCATCGGCCAGGCCTTCCCCTATCTGCCGATCGCGAACCCGCGCTACATGTTCGAAAACCTGTCATTCGGCATCCGCGAAGAACGCGTGGCCGAAATGGTCGAGGAAGTGCGCGAGGAAGGCGCCGATCTGGTCGTCCTCCTCTCTCACAACGGCTTTGACGTTGACCGCAAGCTGGCGGGCCGGGTCGACGGGATCGACGTAATCCTGACCGGCCACACCCATGATGCGCTGCCAGAGCCACTGCTGGTGAATGACACGCTGCTGATCGCATCAGGTTCCAACGGCAAGTTCATCTCACGCCTCGACCTTGATGTGCAGGGCGGCGAGATGCGCGGTTTCCGCCACAAACTGATCCCGATCTTTTCTGACGTGATCGCACCCGATCCCGCGATCACCGCTCTGATCGACGAACAGCGGGCACCACACGAAGATCAGCTGCGGGAAGTCTTGGGCCAGACGGATTCGCTCCTTTACCGCAGGGGCAATTTCAACGGCACATGGGACGATCTGATCTGCAACGCTTTGATCGAGCAGCGCGAGGCGGATATCGCCCTTTCTCCCGGCTTCCGCTGGGGGCCAAGCCTCCTGCCAGGTCAGAACATCACGCGCGAAGACCTCTTCAACGCGGTCGGCATGTCCTATCCCAAGGCATACCGGTCAGAGATGACCGGCGAATTTCTGCACACAATCATGGAAGACGTCGCTGACAACCTGTTCAACCCTGACCCCTACTATCAGCAGGGCGGCGACATGGTTCGCGTTGGAGGCATGGGTTATTCCATTGACGTCTCCAAACCGCAGGGCAAGCGCATCACCAATATGACCCACCTCGCCTCCGGCGAGGCGATTGACCCGCAGAAAACCTACGTCGTTTCGGGTTGGGCCTCGATCAACGAAGCGACCGAAGGCCCACCGATTTGGGATGTTGTTGAAGCGCATATCAAACGCCACGGCACCGTGACGGTGGACCCGAACAAATCAGTGAAAGTGACAGGAGCCTGATCCATGACGGATGGGAGCAAACATTCACGCCGCGCCTTTTTGAAGGGTGGCGCCGCCGTCGCCGCGGGATCGGTGGCCGGAACAGCCGCAGTCGCGCAAGCACCGGATCCATTTATCACCGAGCTGCAGGACTGGGCGTCATACACAGGTGCAGGTGTCGACGAGACGCCTTATGGCATGCCGATCAGCTATGAAAGCCATGTCGTGCGCCGCAATGTGGAATGGCTGACCGCCTCACCAATCTCATCGATCAACTTTACGCCGATCCATGCGCTTGAAGGCACGATCACGCCACAGGGTTGCGCGTTTGAACGCCACCATTCAGGCGCGATTGAGCTGCGCAAGGAAGATTTCCGTTTGATGATCAACGGCCTTGTTGATCGGCCGCTGATCTTCACCTATGACGATTTGGAACGCTTCCCGCGCGAAAATCATGTCTATTTCTGCGAATGCGCGGCGAATACCGGCATGGAATGGGCGGGCGCCCAGTTAAACGGCGTGCAGTTCACGCACGGCATGATTCACAATATGGAATACACCGGCATTCCATTGCGCACCTTGTTGAAGGAAGCTGGCGCCGACATCTCATCCGACAAGTGGGTGTATGTCGAAGGCGCGGATGCGTCATCAAACGGCCGCTCAATCCCGATGGACAAGGCGCTGGACGACGTGCTGGTCGCCTTCAAGGCCAATGGCGAGGCGCTGCGGATGGAGCATGGCTATCCTGTTCGTCTGGTCGTACCCGGCTGGGAAGGTAACATGTGGGTCAAATGGCTCCGCCGCATTGAGGTCGTCGATGTCGCCGTGGAAAGCCGTGAAGAAACCTCAAAATACACCGACGTCTACGAAGATGGCACCGCACGGAAATGGACATGGGAGATGGACGCCAAATCCGTCATCACCTCGCCCAGCCCGCAGATGCCGATCAAGCATGGCGCGGGCCCGCTGGTAATTTCCGGCCTTGCATGGTCGGGCCATGGGCAGATCACCCGCGTCGACGTCTCAAAGGATGGCGGCGTCAGTTGGGAGACCGCGCGCCTAGGTAAGCAGGGCGATACGAAGGCGCTGACCCGCTTTTACTACGAAATCAACTGGGATGGCGCGCCAATGCTGCTGCAAGCCCGGGCTATGGATGACACGGGCTATGTTCAGCCAACCAAAGACCAACTGCGAGAGCAGCGCGGTGAGAACTCCGTCTATCACAACAACTGTATCCAGACCTGGTACGTGAATGCAGAAGGGATCGCCGAGAATGTCGAAATCTCTTAGTGAAATCGGCCTGCCCGCCCTCGGCGGCGCAGCGCTGGCGTTAGCTCTTGGTTACGGCTACGCCAACCAGGATTACGGCCAGAGCAAGATCGAAAGCCTGGAGACGCGCATCGAGCAGGTCGCCGCAGGCGAGGTCTCTGCCCGCGAACAGGCGCAGGCTGAAACGGATCGCGCCGCTGAGCTGGAGGCCAAAATCGCCGAAGTGCAAGCGGCCGCCGCAGAGCGGCTGGCGACTGGCGTTGATCTGACGGCGCCCGCGCCAACGGCCGACGCGGTCTATGGCATCGGTCGCGCCGCGCTTGCAGAGGAAATCGCCGCCTGGGATGTAGATGTGCTGCCCGATGGTCGCGGCCTGCCCGAAGGTTCAGGTGATGTGCTGACCGGCGAAGAAGTCTTTGTTGACCGCTGCGCGTCGTGCCATGGCGACTTTGCAGAAGGTGTCGACAATTGGCCGGTGCTTGCCGGTGGTTTCGATACGCTTGCTGACGAGGACCCGGTCAAGACAGTCGGGTCCTACTGGCCTCACCTGTCGACTGCATGGGACTACATTTCCCGCTCCATGCCATTTGGCGAAGCCGGAACGCTTTCAGCGGACGAAACATACGCGATCGTGGCGTATATCCTCTACTCGAACGATTTGGTCGACGATGACTTCGTACTGAGCAACGAAAACTTCGCCGACGTTGACATGTATAACATGAACGGCTTTGTCATCGATGATCGGGCAGAACTGGAATACGCCAAATGGCGTGCTGAGCCCTGCATGGAAAACTGTAAGGACGAAGCCCGCATCACAATGCGGTCAGTCTTTTTGGTGAACACGCCGCCTGAAGGTGGATCAGAGTCGGTGATGAACCACGGCTCCATCGAAGGTCTGCCCACTTTTTCCGCCGACGGTCCTTCCTTCATTCCCGAAGCAGCCGCCAAGCCTGCGGAAGAAACGGTTGCAAAGGTAGAACCCGAAGCACCGGTCAAAAGCGACGCTGGCGGCGACGATGCAGCCCTGATCGCGGCGGGTGAAAAGGGCTTCAAACGCTGCAAAGCCTGCCACAAGATTGGCGATGGCGCAAAAAATGCAACGGGCCCCGCCCTTAACAACATCGTTGGCGCAGCAGCTGGCGCGGTTGATGGCTTTAAATACTCCAAAGCCTTCCAAACGGCCGCCGAAGGTGGGCTTTTCTGGGACGAAGCGGCGCTTGACGCATTTCTGGCCAAACCAAAGTCCTACATTCCCAAGACCAAGATGGCCTTCAACGGCTTGAAAAAGGAACAGGACCGTCAGGCGATCATCGCCTACCTCAAGGCAAATGGCGGCTGAGATGCTGCGCACCCTATCCCTTTCGGTGGCTGCTATCACAGCCCTGCTGACGCCAGCGGCGGCCGATCAGGCTGCCGTTGAGCGGGGCGCGAAAGTCTATCTCAAATGCAAATCCTGCCACCGCATCGGAGACGGCGCGGCGAACGCCGCCGGGCCACATCTGAATGCGATTTTTGATCGTCAGGCAGGGTCGCTCGAAGGGTTTCGGTATTCCAAGGACATCGTCCGCATGGGTGTCGAAGGCCTTGTTTGGGATCACGAAAAGCTCGATCTTTTCCTCGAGAATCCAAAGTCGCTCGTTTCAAAAACGCGGATGCACTTTCGTGGGCTCAAGGACGAAGGCGACCGCGCCGACGTCATCGCCTATCTTCGCGCGTTCTCCGACAACCCGTCGGATATCCCCGAAAGCGCGCCCACCGAGGCGCGCGATCCTGATGTGGCGCCCGAGATTCTGGCGCTGCAAGGCGACCCTGACTACGGCGAATATCTGTCTGGCGAATGCGTCACCTGCCACCGGGCGGATGGCACGGATGATGGTATCCCATCCATCAAAGGCTGGCCGGCCGAGGATTTCGTCGTCGCGCTTCACGCCTATCGATCCAAGCATCGCGACAATGACGCGATGCGCATGGTCACCTCGCGGCTGTCCGACGAAGAAATCGCCGGGCTCGCCGCCTATTTTGGAGGACTGGAATGAAACGTCTACTTGCCATCGCACTTATCGCTGCGGCCCCCGCAATGGCCCAGGAAGATGAAGATGCGACCTACCAGATCACCGGTCTAAAGCCTGATTTTGCCGTTAAACTTGCGCAAGCGGCGGTGAGTTATTGTCGCGAAAACGGCTATCAGGTTGGCGTCGCCGTAACGGATCGGGTTGGCACCCTTCAAGTCTTCATGCGCGATCGGTTCGCCGGCGCCCACACGGTTGAGACCGCCTACCGCAAGGCGTGGACCGCCGTCAGCTTCCGCACCAACACGATGGAGCTGGATGAAGTGACCAAGCCAGAAAACGAGGCCTATGGCATTCGCTTCATTAGCCAGGCGCTGCCGTTGGGCGGTGGGGTGATGATCGAAAGTGGCGGATCCATGATTGGCGCCGTGGGCGTTTCCGGCGCGCCAGGCGCAGAAATCGATGTCGAATGCGCCGAAGCGGGTATCGAAGCCATCGAAGATGCGCTCGGCTTTTAACAATAGAAACCACAAGGGAGGATAATATGAAACTTGACAGGCGGACGTTCCTCGCAACGTCAGCGGCCGGCGCGACAGCGCTTTCCGCGCCGATGGTGATGGGCGCAGCCCACGCCAAACCAAGGGTCGTTGTCATCGGCGGCGGCGCCGGCGGCGCAACTGCGGCGCGCTACATCGCCAAGGACAGCAAGGGCGCGATCGACGTGACCCTGATTGAGCCGCAACGGCGCTATTACACCTGCTTCTTCTCGAACCTCGTCATGGGTGGCTTCGTCGATATGGAATCGACTGGCCATTCCTATGCGACGCTTGGCGCCGAATATGGCGTCAATGTCGTTCATGACATGGCCACCGGCGTTGACCGCGACGCCAAGACCGTGCGTGTCGCAAGCGGCGGCGATGTGCCTTATGACCGCCTGATCATCAGCCCCGGCATCGACTTTGTCGACGGCTCCGTCAACGGCTGGTCAACGACTGCGCAGACGGCCATGCCGCACGCTTACAAAGGTGGCACGCAGGCAGCGCTGCTGAAGGCGCAGATCGAGGCGATGCCGCAGGGCGGCACCTATGTGATGGTCGCCCCGCCAAACCCATATCGCTGCCCGCCAGGTCCGTATGAGCGGATTTCGATGGTTGCGCACAAGCTGAAAAACGAAAACCCAACCGCGAAGATCATCATTGCAGATCCAAAGCCGAAATTCTCGAAAATGGGTCTTTTCACCGCTGGTTGGGAACAACATTACGCCGGGATGATCGAGTGGCTCGGCGCGGATTTCGGCGGCAGCAACGTCACCGTCGATCCCGCGTCCATGATGGTCGACATCGATAGTGAAGAAGTGAAGGCCGACGTCTGCAACGTCATCCCGGCGATGAAGGCGGGCTGGATCGCCGAAGCGGCGGGCCTAACCAATGACAAAGGCTGGGCGCCTGTGAACGCCGCGGACATGTCGTCGAAAATGGACGCGAACATTCACGTTCTTGGCGACGCCAGCCAGCAGGGCGACATGCCAAAATCTGGCTTCTCTGCCAACAGCCAGGCAAAAGTCTGCGCCGTGGCCGTGCGAGGCGCATTGACCGGGTCCAAGGTGTTCCCAGCCAAGTTCTCCAACACCTGCTGGTCGCTGATCGCCACCGATGATGGTGTGAAAGTTGGCGCAAATTACGAAGCGACGGACGAAAAGATCGCCAAAACTGACGGGTTCATCAGCCAGAATGGTGAGACCGCCGAAGTGCGCAAGCAGACCTACGAAGAAAGTGTTGGCTGGTACGCAGGCATCACGACCGACATGTTCGGCTAATTGATATCGTCCCGGCCGTTAACGCGGCCGGGGCATCCCTTTCTGACGGAGCGAACGTTCATGCGCGCAGCCATTCTTTTCGCGGCGGGACTGATCGCCGCCCCTGCCCTCACCGATCAATATATCGCAGATCAATACCCGGGCTCGCCGCTTTACCAGAAGCCGGTCGAAGTGATCCCACATGTCTGGTCAGCCATCGGCGCGACGGCACCGCCAACATACGAGAACACAGGGCACAACAACAATCTCAGCTTCATCGTGACCGACGAAGGCGTCGTCGTGGTCAATGCAGGCGCCGCCTATGTTCTAGCAGAGGCGCTGCATGCTGAAATCAAGAAGATCACTGATCAGCCCGTTGTTCTCGTGATAAATGAAAATGGCCAGGGCCACGCCATGCTCGGAAATACCTATTGGGCGGAACAGGGGGTGCCGATCCTCGCCCACACAGATGCGGCGGAGGAGTTTGAAGAGCGGGGCTATGACATCCTGGACCGGATGAAGGGCTATAACCGTGACAAATCAGCGAAATCCGACGTTACGCCGCCGACCCTGACCTTCGAAGACAGATATGACGCCAGCATCGGCGGCGTGACGATTGAAGTGCAGCATCTTGGCCCTGCGCATTCGCCAGGCGACATTTCGGTATGGTTGCCAGACGAAAAGCTGGTCATCGCCGGCGATATGGCGTTCCACGAACGCATGCTCCCGATCTTTGACAATACCGACACCGCAGGCTGGCTTGAAACATGGGATGAGGCATTTGAGCCGCTCGGCGCAATCTATGTAATTCCCGGCCATGGCCATCCGACCAATATGGCGCAGGTTCGGCGATACACGAAAGACTACCTGACCCATTTGCGCGGCGAGATCCGTAAACATATCGATGATGGCGGCGAACTGGACGACGCCTATTATGTCGACCAGTCCGCTTACAAACACCTTCATACGTTCGAAGAACTGGCGACCCGCAACGCGGGGCGCGTCTATGAACAGATGGAATGGGAGTAGGCGTGAAAACACCTTCGATCTTGTGGCCGGCTGTTTCGGTATTGCTCGTTTCCGCCGGTTCCATGGCTTTGGAGATCGTAGCGGGCCGCGCGCTGGCGCCCTATGTGGGCATGTCTCTCTATTCCTGGACGATGGTGATCGCGGTCGTCCTTGCCGGTCTGTCGCTTGGCAACTGGCTGGGCGGCGTTGCGGCTGATCAAACAAAACGCCCCCGCCGGCTGATCGCCTGGTGCTTGATGAGCGCGGCGGTGACGACGTTGATCAGCCTCTCGCTTCTCAGAACCTTCGCCGGAATATCCGATGGCGCCGCACCGCTGGCGCAAATGGCGATCCTTTCAGTTTCAGCATTTTTTGCGCCCAGTTTCTTCGCCGGCCTTCTGTCGCCGCTGCTCACCATCCTTGCACTCAATGCAACGTCGGAAAGCAGCCGAGGGACGGTACTGGGCCTGATGTTCGCGCTTGGCGCTTTTGGCGCAATTGTCGGGACACTTGCCGCAGGTCTTTGGCTGATCTCATGGTTGGGAACCAGTTATTCGATCCTCGCGATCGCCGCGCTCTATGCCGCGATGGCGATGACTTACCTTGGCAACGGTCCAGCCGGCGTTGTGGGAAGCCTCGCAATTCTGATTAGTGGCGGCATTCTGGCGGCGCCGGACGCCTTCGGCCTGAGCAGCCCCTGCGAACGTGAAAGTAGTTATTTCTGCATTCGCAGCGATGATCTGTCAGACGTGAACCGCCCGGTTCGCGTCATGGCGCTCGATCACCTGGCGCACAGTGTGAACGACAGGGATGACCCTCGCATTCTGTGGTCATCCTATGTGCAGGGCGTTGATGAACTAGTCTCGCAACGCATGCCGCGAGATGAGATTTCAGCTTTCTTCATCGGTGGTGGCGCCTACACCCTGCCAAGGGCCTGGCTGGAACGTTATCCACAAGGGCGATTTACAGTCGCCGAGATTGATGAGGAAGTTACACGCTTTGCGCGGGATCGCCTTTGGTTCACGCCAGACGACCGCATCGAAATCGTTCACCAGGACGCCCGCATGGCGCTGAAACGCCTGCCCAAAGACCAAAGGTTTGACGTCATTTTCGGTGACGCATTTCACGACATCGCCATCCCCCACCACTTGGCTACAGATGAGTTTCACGCGGACATAAAGGCAAGGCTAAACCCTGACGGCGTTTACGTCATGAACGTCGTGGATGCCCTGCGCAGCCCTTTGTTCATGCTTTCTTTGGCGAAAACGCTGAAAGCGCAGTTCGCGCATGTGGAACTTTGGTTGGACGCAGAAAGCGTTCAACCATTTGAAACGCGTACAACCTGGATCGTCCTTGCGACGGACATCGCCTTCGCAACAGATCGGGTTCAATCTTCCTATGGGCCACTTAGAACTTGGTTGCGCATTCCACTCAAAGAGATGAGGCGCGCCGTTGGGGAAGAACAACTTGTTTTCCTAACAGACGACTACACACCCGTAGACCGACTGCTGGCGGCGGTGTCTTTGCGTAAAGAGCCAAGTCCTTCAGGGCCGTGAAAAGGCGACGCTCAGGCCACGGCAGCTTTGTAGATCATGAAATGCAAACGGCGTGAGTTAGTAGACCTCCTGTCACGTGTTCGCCGGGCTCTCATTCAATTAAGCGGTCGTTTACGCTTGCCTGCTGTGGAGACGTTGCCAGTATTATGCGGGGTGAGACTGGCTTGTTGAATTCCCTGCGAGCCTGAGAGGCCCGAGAAGCGAACACGCCGTTGAGGACGCCAAAGCGCGCCGCTGATCCTCATGCAATTTCGTTAGCTTCCTACAAATCTCGCTCAGGCCGCTAGTAATTAGGGTCCGCAAAGAAGCCGAAAGGGTCATTGCGGCGCATTCGACTGCAACATTATCTGACCAAGGTCTGACGCTTCTTAGGTCTAAACTCCGCGATAACGAGCCCGGGTCGGCGGGAGATTTCTGCAAGAATGCGCACTTCTGGCCTGATTTGGGCGCCATCCTGACAGGTTTTGTCATGTGCGAGCGTTGAATGCGCGTCAGGCCGCTCCTAAGTGCACTATCACCCAACGAAAGGAAGTCGTCATGAGCCGCCAGGTTCTTGCCGCAGCAGCGTTTTTCTGCGCTGCGGTCACCGCAGCTGAGTCTCAAATTCTGGCTGAGCACACGCCAGCCCCTCTGACTGACCAGATCACATTATCCAACGTGGCCGAATGCCCAACAGGCCCGTTGGAAATTGCAATTTACCTCTCCGGCTCCGCCGGGGAGCTCATCATTTCGGGCGATGCAAAAGCGAAGTTTTCGTCAGGAACCAAGATCCGCGTGAATGACACCAATGGTGAACCCGTGGATATCTCCGTAGTGGACGATGCCTTATTCTTGACGGTTACAAACTTTGCACCGGGTCATGGCGTACAGCTGAACGTGCCACTCAGCAGCGAGCTGGACGATGGTGAGTTACAGACGGTGCGCGCAGCAGGCGCCCTGATTTCCGGCGCAGAAGCTGTCGTGTCCGCACACGGCGATGCATATTGGGTCGGCCTGTTCGGGACGGACGGTCAGGCAACGATCGAGACGCCCGCCTGCCTGTCCTGATCACTTGTGCTTGAAGTTCGGGGAGCGTTTTTCGATGAACGCCTCCATCCCCTCAGTCTGGTCGTCTGTAGCGAACAGCGCAAAGAACGTGCGCCGTTCGTAATTCAGACCTTCGGCGAGGCCAACTTCAAAGGCTCGATCGACTGCCTCTTTCGCGACCATGGTTGAGGGCTTGGAATAGCCGGCGATGGTTTCCGCCGCTTTAAGCGCCTCGTCCAGCAGATCCGCCGCCGGCACGATGCGGCTGACCAGACCGGATCGCTCAGCCTCTTCCGCGTCCATCATGCGCCCCGTCAGGATGAGATCCATCGCCTTGGCCTTGCCGACTGCATGCGCCATGCGCTGCGAGCCGCCCATGCCGGGGATGACGCCCAGCTTGATTTCCGGCTGACCGAATTTGGCGCCATTGCCCGCGATAATGAAATCGCAGATCATCGCCAATTCGCACCCGCCACCCAGCGCAAATCCGTTGACTGCGGCGATCTTGGGCGTGCGCATTTTAGCCAATTTATCCCAGCCGCCAAAATGGTCGGTGTAGTACATGTCCATGTAGGACTTCTCCGACATCTCCTTGATGTCGGCGCCCGCGGCGAAGGCCCGCTCGCTGCCAGTGATGACGATGCACCCGATATCCCGATCAGCATCCAGGGCACCGGCTTTTTCCAGCATTTCTTCGAGAACAGCTGAATTCAACGCGTTCAGCGCTTTGGGGCGGTTTATCGTCAGAACGCCTACGCGGCCCTTGCGTTCGACCAATACAGCTTCGTCAGACATTAGTTTCTCCCCATTTTTTCAAAGCGCGGCAGCATGGCCGAGAAATCCTTGCCGAGGCCATCTTCGGCTTCGACGAATTTTTCATAAAGTTTGGTCGCGGCCTCGCCCATCGGGGTCGCAGCGTCAGCCTCTTCCGCCGCCTGCTGGCTGAGGCGCAGGTCCTTCAGCATCAGCTCCGCCGCGAAGCCGGGTTTGTAATCATTATCCGAAGGGCTGGTCGGGCCGACGCCCGGGGCCGGACAATAGGCGTTCATGGTCCAGGAATAGCCAGAGGAGGTCGAGACGACATCAAACATCGCCTGACGATCCAGTCCCAGCTTGTCTGCCAACGCGAAGGCCTCGCAAGTGCCGATCATCGTGATGCCAAGGATCATATTATTGCAGATCTTGGCCGATTGGCCCGCGCCGCCATCGCCGCAATGCACTGCCTTCTGGCCCATGATCTCAAACAGCGGTTCAGCCACTTCGAACGATGCGTCAGAGCCTCCGCACATGAAGGTTAGCGTACCCGCAGCGGCGCCGCCGATCCCGCCCGAAACGGGCGCATCTACTGACATAAGCCCCCGTTCGGCACAGGTCTGGTGCGCTTGCTTGGCAGAAGCGACGTCGACTGTCGAACAGTCGATCATGCAGGCACCTTCATCGGCGACTGGGGCGATTTCCGCCATGACGGCGGAAAGAATGGCGCCGTTCGGCAGCATGGTGATCACAGCCTCGCGGCCTGCCGCAGCTGCGGCCGCTGACGCGGCTTTGGTCACGCCATCGACGTCATATGCGACGAGGTCAAAGCCCGTGACTTCGTGGCCAGCGGCGATCAGATTGGCCGCCATGGGCGCGCCCATATTGCCAAGGCCGATAAATCCGATTTTCATTTTTGTCTCTCCCCTTCAGGCAAACGGCGATGGCTTGCCCCTGTTCGGCATCAGAATGTTAGATCACCACCCGGCGGCGGCGCCAACATCGCCGCGATGTCAGCATCCATCACATCAGCCAGCGTCGGCTTGGCCCATTGCGGGTTCCGATCCTTGTCGATCACAGCGGCGCGGATGCCTTCCAAAAACTCGCCATGTTCCATGCAGCGGAAGACAAAGCGATACTCCCGCGCCAGCGCCTCGGTCATCGTCAGATCGCGGGCGTCTTCCACCATTCGGATGAAGCATGCAACGGAAAGCGGACAAGTCTTGCGGTAGTCTTTCAGCGCCTTGGCGGCAAAATCCGTGTCCGCCGCTTCCAGCGCTTGTTCGATTTGCAGCGCTGAACCCGCGGAAAACAGCGCGTCGATTTCATCCTGCCGTGCGGCAAGCTCGCCCTCTTCAGGCGTGGCGGTAAAGGCCGCAATATCGTCGGCATCGCCTGTTTCCACCAGTTTGGCTTTCAGCGCATCCAACTGGTCAACGGGGACATAAACGTCACAAAACCCGGCATAGATTGCGTCCGCAGGCCCCATCCGCGTGGCGGTTGAGCCAAGGTATTCCCCACATCGCCCCGGAGCATCAGCGAGGATTTTGGACCCGCCCACGTCGGGCACCAGCCCGATGCCAGCCTCGGGCATAGCAACCAGCGTCCCATCCGTTGCGATTCTGTGCGAACCAAGCGCAGATACGCCAACGCCTCCGCCCATGACAAAGCCATGCATGAAGGCGACAAAAGGTTTGGAATAGCTATAGATCTTGGCGTTCAGCTTGTATTCAAACGCCCAGAAACGCTGACCAAATGCGAAATCCCCCGCACGGCCTGTGTTGTAGAGGTCGACGATGTCGCCCCCAGCCGCAAAGGCGCGGTCGCCTTCGGCGTCGATCATCACCAGCGCCACGTCATCATCCGTGTCCCATTCGTCAATCGCAGCTTCGATGGCTTTCAGCATGCCTTCAGTCAGCGCGTTCAACGCTTTGGGGCGTTGCAACGTAATGCGACCGGCGCGGCCTTCCTTACGGCACCAGATTTCTGACATCAGGCGCGCTCTGCCAGCATCGAGCGGCTGATGATCACGCGCATGATCTCGTTCGTACCTTCCAGGATCTGGTGCACGCGGAGGTCGCGGACGATTTTCTCAATGCCGTAGTCAGCGAGATAGCCATAGCCGCCATGCAGTTGCAGGCAGTCATTGGCAACCTTGAAGCTGGCGTCGGTAACGAACTTCTTCGCCATTGCGCAGTGCTTGGTCGCGTCAGGCGCGCCGTTGTCCAGTTTCCAAGCCGCCTGGCGAAGGAAAACGCGAGCGGCCTGCAAATCAGTCTCCATATCCGCTAGCCGGAATTGCAGGCCCTGGAACTGGTCAATGGATTTCCCAAAGGCCTTACGCTCTCCCATATAGGTCAGCGTCTGGTTCAGCGCTTGTTGCGCCGCGCCAAGGGCGGAGGCGGCGATGTTCAGCCTTCCGCCATCAAGCCCCGCCATGGCGTAGGAAAAGCCTTTGCCTTCTTCGCCGACCAGGTTGTCCGCAGTCGCCTTGGCGCCGTCCATCTGAACCTGCGCAGTCGGTTGCGCGCGCCATCCCATCTTGTCTTCGAGGCCGCCGAATGACAGTCCCTCTGCGCCGTCTTCAAGGATGATGGCGGAAACACCCTTTGGCCCGCCCTCACCCGTGCGGGACATCACGATGTAAGCATCAGAATAACCGCCACCAGAAATGAACGCCTTTGTGCCCGTCAGCGACCAGCCTTCGTTCGTGCGCTCGGCTTTGGTTTTCAGCGCGACGGCGTCTGAGCCCGATCCGGGCTCCGTCAGGCAATAGGAAAACACGGTTTCCATTGAGCACATCTTCGGCAGCCATTTCTGACGCAGTTCATCCGATCCAAATTTGTCGATCATGCCCGCGCACATGTTGTGGATCGACAGGAACGAGCCAACGGAAGGGCATGCCATCGCCAGCGCTTCGAAAATTAGCGCGGCGTCGGTGCGGGTCAGGCCCGATCCACCCATCTCTTCGTCTACATAGATACCGGCGAGGCCCAACGCGCCGACCTCTGGCCAAAGGTCTTTTGGGATGGTGCCGTCTCGTTCCCACTGCGCCGCGTTTGGCGCGATGCGTTCCTGGCCGAAATCGTAAGCCATGTCGAAAATGGCGGACTGTTCTTCCGATAAGGCGAAATCCATGTGACCTCCTTCAGACTGTCAGCAGCGCGGGGTCCGCGCCAATCTCCGCAGCTGTGTTCTTCAAGATATCCAACGTTGCACTCGGCACGGGAATACCTGACGCAAGGCGAGCCGCTTTCAACGCCCGTTCTCTTTCGCCCGGGATCTCCACCCGATCAAATCCGGGCGCAGGCCGGCTGCCACGAATTTCGGCGAGGCATGCCTCTACCGCCACTCGATAGCTGTCGGCACCGCGATAACGGGCGAGATCGATACAGACAATCATCCAGTTCATGCCCGTCGCCGCCTCACCATAAATGGCGAGACCCAACATCTCGGCGACCAGCGCCATGCCGTACCCCTTGGGTCCCGCGGCGGGCAGCAAGGCGCCACCATTATTGTAATCATCTGGGTCGACCGAAGGCGCGCCATTGCAGTCGATGATCTGACCTTCTGGCAGCATCCGACCCGCCGATTTCGCAGCCAACACCTTCCCCCCAGCAGCGGCTGAAGTGGCGAAGTCGAACCCGATGACACCCCTATCGCCGCCCGGGATGGATAGGGCGTACGGGTTGGTCGGCAGCATGCCCTTCGTTCCGCCATAAGGCGCCACCTGGCGCCATTCCTGATGACCGCCCCCGCCAAGAATGATGGCCAAACACCCATCCTCGGCCGCCATGTCAGCGAAGGCGCCCATGCGGCCCGTGTGCCCGACATTGGCGACGGCGCAAATGCCAACGCCCTTGCCGCGTGCTTCCGCGATGGCCACTTTGGTGGCGATGCGGCTGGCTGGTTGACCGAACCCCAGATTACCATTAACCAACGGCCCACCGCCCTCCGCTATTGACAGCGTAGCAGTCTGGCTGGGATCGAAAGCGCCAGCGCGCTGCTGGGCCAAGTATTGCGGCAGACGCACTGTTCCGTGGCTGAAAACGCCAACAAGATCGCTGTCGACCAAGTGCGCAGCGACGTCGTTGGCTACGGCCTCCGTACAGCCCATTTTCCGAAGACAATCCGCCGAAAACGCTGTCAGTCCCTCAGCCGGCACTAATATATCTGATGAGCCTGGCACAGCCCCCTCCTATCCAAGCAACCCCAGCCTGCTATATGCGGCATCGATCAAAGTCGTTTCTTCCGGCGTCAGCTGTACGGCCCGGGGATACATCGGATCGCCCCGATCCAGTCGCATGGATCCTGGCGTCCAATGTGCCGTTGTCGCGACGAACCGGTTCATGCCCGCCTCGCCAAACACCCTGAGATATCCCTGCATCACACAATCACAGTAAGATTGCAGGAACTGATTGTCGGGCGTCGCCGGCTGCAGGTGTTCAGGCTTTGATATGTAGACCGATGTCTCGCTGGGGGCCACGCCGCGCAGCCTATCTGGTTGAAGCGGCGTACGATTGTAGCGGCGCTCACGCTCATCCAGGTCAGACCAGTCGGATGAGGCGCGTGTGGCGACGACGCCTTCAATCTCCGACCCATCGGCCGGTTCGATGGTGAGGCCGCAGATACGCGGCCCCTTGTCTTGGTAAAGTCCGCTCAAGGACCAGCTCCGCCGCCATCCGCTGAGAATGGCGGGCTGGAAATCCCGATCCGCCATACGCGCATCGGGATTGACCAGCGAGCCATAGCCGAAATAGCGGCTCGCCACGCCTTAGCCCATTGTTGGGATTGAGAACTCTGCGCCCTCTTTGATCCCCGTGGGCCAGCGCGACGTCACTGTCTTGGTCCGCGTGTAGAAACGAAACGCATCCGGCCCGTGCTGGTTGAGATCACCAAAGACCGATTTCTTCCAGCCACCGAAAGTGTGGTAGGCCAGCGGCACAGGGATCGGCACATTCACGCCAACCATGCCAACGTTCACCCGGTTGACGAAGTTCCGCGCGGTGTCGCCGTCACGGGTGAAGATCGCGGTGCCGTTGCCGTATTCGTGGTCCATGGCCAGCGCCAGCGCCTCTTCATACGTCTCAGCGCGAACTGTGCTGAGGACCGGGCCGAAAATCTCAGTCTTGTAGATGTCCATGTCCTTGGTGACGTTGTCGAAGAGACATGCGCCAACAAAGAAGCCATCCTCATAGCCCTGCATTTTGAACCCGCGGCCGTCGACTGCCAACGTTGCGCCCTCTTCCACACCGCGGTCGATGAGGCCGAGGATGCGCTGCTGCGCTTCCTTGGTGACGACCGGACCAAAGTCAGCGTCATCGCCGTCAGTGTAAGGCGCAATTTTCAGCGCTTCGACCCGAGGCGCGAGCTTTTCAATCAGACGATCCGCAGTGTCTTGGCCAACGGGAACAGCGACCGAAACCGCCATGCAGCGTTCGCCAGCAGCGCCGTAGCTAGCGCCAACCAGCGCGTCGACGGCCTGATCCATGTCCGCGTCGGGCATGATGATCATATGGTTCTTTGCGCCGCCAAAGCACTGCACGCGCTTACCGGCTGCGGTGCCGCGTGAATAGACATACTGCGCGATCGGGGTTGAGCCGACAAAGCCGACAGCGCCAATGTCTTCATGATCAAGGATCGCATCGACGCTTTCCTTGTCGCCATTCACGACGTTTAGCAGCCCCTTCGGCAGGCCCGCTTCGATCATCAGCTCCGCAAGCATCAGAGGGACCGACGGGTCACGTTCTGACGGCTTGAGGATGAAGGCGTTGCCGCAGGCCAAAGCCGGACAGAATTTCCACATCGGGATCATCGCCGGGAAGTTGAACGGCGTGATGCCAGCCGCGATGCCAACAGGCTGGCGGAGCGAATACATATCAATCTCTGGCCCAGCGCCGTCAGTGTATTCGCCTTTTAGTAGGTGCGGCGCGCCGATGCAGAATTCAGCAACTTCAAGGCCGCGGATCACATCGCCCTTGGCGTCTGGCACGGTCTTGCCGTGTTCCTTAGAAAGCGCGACGGCCAGTTTATCCATGTCACGATTCAGAAGTTCGACAAACTTCATCAAAACGCGTGCGCGGCGTTGTGGATTCGTAGCGGCCCAGCCTGGCTGCGCCGCCTTGGCGCTGTCGACAGCGGCCTGCATTTCGGCCTGGTTGGCAAGCGGCACCTTGGCCTGAACCTCGCCCGTCGCCGGGTTGTAGACGTCTGCAAACCGGCCCGACGTGCCCTTGACGTGCTCGCCATCGATGAAATGCGTCAGTTCCTGCATGGAATCCTCCTGAGTTTTGTTGATAGCAATGTGATCGACAATTGTGCAGAGTTAAACCGGAAATACCCCGGAATGGTTATGCAAAAATACAGATCATGAAATGGGACGGCATCCGAATATTCCTTGCCGTCGCGCGCGCAGGTCAAATGCTGGGCGCCGCCCGCACGCTTGGGCAGGATCAGGCCACAATATCGCGCCGGCTGAAAGCACTTGAGGCGGATCTTGGATCAGATCTGTTCCACCGGTCCCCCGGCGGCGTCAGTCTGACCGAGGCGGGCGAACGCCTTTTGCCAATGGCTGAACGGATGGAATCTGAGGCGATGCAGGTCTATTCCTCAGTTGGCAGGTCGAACTTGGAACTTTCCGGAACCGTACGAATTGGCGCGCCGCACGGGCTTGGCTCTTACTACCTGGCGCCGGTGCTGGCTGAAATCGCTGACAAGAACCAGAACCTATCCCTGCAACTGGCCCCCTTGCCCCGCGACTTTTCCGTTAGCAAGCGCGAAGCGGATATCGCGATCACACTTGAACGCCCGCAAGAGGGGAGGTTGATTGCGCGAAAGCTGACGGATTACACACTTAGCCTTTACGCCTCACAGGCTTACTTGGATGACGCTGGCCCCATCAACAATATCGAAGATTTGGGTCGCTGCCTGTTTGTAACTTACGTGCAGGACATCCTCTATTCTCAACAGTTGGCGTTCGACGGCGACTTGATCCCGCGCGCGCGGCAGGTATTTGAATGTGCCTCGGTTGTCGCTCAGGTGCTCACGCTGGCTGAGCGCGGCGTCGGTTATGTGCACGACTACGCTTTGCCTGTTGCGCCACCGCTAGTGCGGGTGGTGCCGGACCATCAGATCCGAAGATCCTACTGGGTCGTCTATCATGCCGATCAGCGGAAGGTGCGCCGGGTCACTGAAGTTGTGGATATCTTGTGCAATCAGGTCGCCGAAAACCGAGCGTTGTTTTTACCAGATCAGGCAATCAGCGCGCGCTGACTGTCGTGCGATGGGTCACGGTCACGGCTTTGGAGTGATTCGAATTACTGGACATTTAGTAGCGTTTGGCGTCTAAGGGACTGATGTTGCAGATAATTGGTTCATATGTCAGGCGTTTTCTTGATCTCTTCCGGACGCCTGACCGCCAGGTTGCGGCCCTGTGCTGGCGCCCCGGGGACGCCGGGCCTGAAATCATGCTGATCACCACGCGGCGCACGAAACGCTGGACCCCGCCAAAAGGGTGGCCAACGAGCGATCGAAGTCTCGCTGGCGCAGCAGCGCAGGAAGCGTGGGAAGAGGCTGGCATCAAAGGCGACATCGATGAAAACGCGATAGGTGGTTACACCTACACCAAAACTCCCCGTACGAGCGGCACAGCCCAACCCGTTCGGGTCGAGGTTTTCCCACTGCACGTGCGGGATGTTGCGGACAAATACCCGGAACGCAAACAGCGTGAACGCAGGTGGATGACACCTGAAACTGCTTCAGATTCTGTTGCTGAGCCAGAGCTGAAACGACTGATCGCCAACTTTACTGCTTGACGCAGGCACCCTAAAGGCGGAGTACGCTCCCAAAAAACATGACATTTTTATGACACTGCCTCGACCGGGGCGGGATACGGCGTGAGCGACAAGAACCTACAAAAACCGACTCTCGACAAGGACCTTGCCAAGGTCGTCCATCTGGAACAGGCGTCTGGCTATATCTCCAAAGGGTATGCAGGACAGGGAATCGCGCTGACCTTTCTGGTCCCGGTGGGCGTCATCGCCGCAATTTTGACCAAGGGGTATTCTGTGTCTGTATTCATTGTCGCGGCCGCCGTTCTGGGCGGGTACATGGCGTTGAATATCGGCGCCAACGATGTCGCCAACAATGTTGGCCCTGCGGTCGGCGCCAATGCGATGACCATGACGACGGCGTTGATCATCGCGGCGATTTTCGAAAGCGCAGGCGCGCTTCTGGCGGGCGGTGATGTCGTTGGGACAATATCAAAGGGCATCATTGACCCTGCCGCCGTCGCCTCGGCTGAGGTGTTCATTTGGGCCATGATGGCCGCGCTGGTGTCATCGGCCCTGTGGGTGAACCTTGCGACCTGGGTTGGCGCCCCCGTTTCCACCACCCATTCTGTCGTCGGCGGTGTCATGAGGGCAGGCATCGCGGCGGCTGGTTTCGGCGCGGTGAACTGGGTCAAGATGAGCCAGATCGCAGCGTCCTGGGTGGTTTCACCCGTTCTGGGCGGCGTCATCGCGGCGCTGTTCCTGTGGTTTATCAAGCACAACATCATCTATCGCGAAGACAAGATCGCCGCTGGGTGCCTGTGCTGATCGCAATCATGGTCGGCGCCTTCGCGACGTATCTGGCGACCAAAAGTGTGAAAAAGATCATCAAGATCGATCTGCAAACCGCGATCCTGATTGGCTTGGTCACCGCAGGGCTGCTCTACGCGACCACCAAGCCCCTGATCCGCAGACAGTCCGAGGGGATGGAGAACCGAAACCAGAGCCTGCGGAAACTATTCTCGATCCCGCTGATCTTCTCAGCCGCCCTGCTCAGCTTTGCGCATGGGGCGAATGATGTCGCCAACGCCGTCGGCCCACTGGCCGCAATAGTTCATATAGCCGAAGCGGGCGAAGTGGCGACAAAAGTTTCGATCCCGCTCTGGGTCATGATCATTGGCGCTTTCGGCATCTCGTTTGGCCTGCTGCTGTTCAGCCCAAAACTGATCCGCATGGTTGGTGAACAGATCACCAAACTGAACCCGATGCGCGCCTATTGCGTGGCACTTGCGGCAGCCATCACAGTAATTATCGCCAGTTGGCTGGGGTTGCCCGTGTCGTCGACCCATATTGCAGTCGGCGGCGTCTTTGGCGTCGGGTTTTTCCGGGAATGGTACACGAAGAACTCAAAGCGCCGCCTTGCGTACGCCAAGCCAAGCTCAATGACAGAGGTAAAGCGCCTTGGCAGTGAGGAAGTTCGCCATCGCAAACTGGTGCGTCGATCCCATTTCCTGACGATTGCCGCCGCCGCGATCATGTCGATGATCGTGTTTCATCTGCTGAACTCCCTGCTATAGGGGCAGCATTCAGCCAAGTTCAACGCAGGTTAAACATTTACCCAGCGTCGTTGATGATGCGATCTTGTCATCCGGTCGCGCAGCAAGACTATTTTCGCGCGCATCAGGCTAAAGGGATCATTGCGATGTATATTAATGGCGAATGGCGGAGCGCCGCTGGCGGCAAGAGCTTTGACGTTTCGAACCCCGCCGACGGATCAGTCATCACGACAGTTCCAGATGGCGACGCCGCCGACGCGCGCCGCGCAATTGAGGCGGCGGAAAGCGCCTTCGCCGCATGGTCTCGCACGACGGCCTATTTCCGGGCCGACATCTTGCAAAAGGCGCACCGCCTGATGCTGGGGCGGAAAGAACATCTCGCGCGAACGATGACCGAAGAACAGGGCAAAACAATCCGCGCTGCGCGGATCGAGGTGCAATACGGCGCCGATTTCCTGCAGTGGTTCGCGGAAGAGGCGAAGCGGGTGAATGGCGAAATCCTGCCATCCGCCCGCGAGGACCAGCGCTTTATGGTCCTGCGGCAGCCGGTTGGCGTGGTCGCGGCGATCACGCCGTGGAATTACCCAATCTCGATGATCACGCGCAAGGTCGGCCCAGCGCTGGCGGCTGGTTGCACGATCGTCCTGAAACCGGCTGAGGCGACGCCATTGTGCGCCATCGAGATTTTCAAGATCTTCGAAGAGGCAGGCGTTCCCGCAGGGGTGGTCAACCTGGTCACCGCGTTCGACCCCAAGCCAATAGGCACCGAACTTACCTCGCATCCTGCTGTCCGCAAGCTGACCTTCACCGGATCAACTGCAGTCGGGAAAATGCTGGCGGCAGAGGCGGCGGGACGAATGAAGCGCGTGTCGATGGAGCTTGGCGGCCACGCCCCGTTCATCGTCTGCGAAGACGCTGATCCGGTGCATGCGGCCAAAGGCGGATCACTGGTTAAGTTCCTGAACACAGGGCAGGCCTGTATCAGCCCCAACCGGTTCTACGCGCACAGCTCAAACTACGACGCCTTTCTGGAAACTCTGACCGCACGGGTCTCAAAGATGAAAGCGGGCAGCGGCTTTGAAGATGGGGTCGGCATTGGGCCGTTGGTCAATGAAGCCGCCATCGAGAAGGTCGATGGACAGGTTCAGGATGCAGTGGGCAAAGGCGCCTTGGCGCTGGCGGGTGGCGCCGCCCTAACCGACGGCGCGTTCGGCAAAGGTCATTTTTATGCGCCCACCGTGCTGGCGGGCGTGACGCCTGACATGCGCATTTACCACGAAGAAACCTTCGGCCCGGTCGCGCCTGTCATTCGCTACAATGACGACGATGATGTGCTCGCCATGGCGAATGATACGGAATATGGCCTCGCCGCCTACGTCTACACCCAGAACCTGAGCCGCGCGATTCGCCTGTTTGAGGGGCTGCGGTTTGGAATCATCGGGATCAACGACATCAATCCAACTTCGGCCGCTGCACCCTTTGGGGGCATGAAAAACAGCGGGTTGGGACGCGAAGGCGCCAAGGAAGGCTTAGACGAATATCTGGAAACGAAACTTGGTGGTTTCGCTATCTGACGGTCAGCATTCAGGCAAGTTGACCGCCAGACCACCCTGCGACGTTTCCTTGTATTTAACGGACATGTCTTTGCCGGTCTGACGCATGGCCTCTATGCAATTATCCAGAGGCATAAAGTGTTGGCCATCCCCCCGTAGCGCCAGCGAAGCTGCCGACACCGCCTTGATCGCGCCCAGCCCATTCCGCTCAATGCAGGGCACCTGGACCAGCCCGGCGACCGGGTCGCAGGTCATGCCCAAATGATGCTCTAGCGCGATCTCAGCGGCGTTTTCGACTTGCTCGGGCGTGCCGCCCAGCGCGGCGCATAGGCCAGCGGCGGCCATCGCGGCGGCTGAGCCAACTTCACCCTGGCACCCAACCTCGGCGCCCGAGATGGAGGCGTTGTGCTTGATGAGCCCGCCAATCGCAGCGGCCGTCAGCATGAAATCACGCGCGCCTTTTTCCGTCGCGCCGTGGCAATGGTCGCGGTAATAGCGAAGCACTGAAGGCGTCACCCCGGCTGCGCCATTTGTGGGCGATGTCACCACCTTGCCGCCCGCCGCGTTTTCCTCGTTCACCGCCATCGCGTAGACGCTCAACCAGTCGTTCGCGATATGGGGTTGGGCGATGTTCAAGCCTTTTTCCTGCTCCAACTGTTCATGAATGGCCTTTGCGCGTCGTTTTACGTTTAGGCCGCCGGGCAAAATACCATCTTCGCGTAAGCCCCGATCGATACAGGCGTGCATGGCTTCAACGATCCCATCGATGCGGGTGTTCAGCGTTGCGCCCAACGCGACCTCTTCATTCGCGCGCTTCATTTCGGCGATCGATTTGCTTGAAGACCTCGCCATTTCCAGCATCTCAGCGGCGGATGAGAATGGATATGGCCAGCCAGCGGTTTCCGCCTCGGCCGCCTCGGCGTCCTTGTCGTGTCGTGTCATTTCACGTTCGGTCATCACAAAGCCGCCGCCGACCGAATAATACGTCTCTTCCAGGGCCAGATTACCCGCGGCGTCATGCGCAAACAGCGTCATGCCATTGGCGTGCAGCGGCAACGCCGGGCCGTAGTCGAAAACAATGTCCAACGCAGGATCGAACGAAAGCGCGCCCAAGCCTTCAACCTCAACCGCCTTGGCCGCGGCGATTTCGGCCTCCACCACCAAGGCCTGATCCGGATCGACGCCCTGCGGTGTCTGTCCAGCAAGACCCAGAATGACAGCGCGGTCGGTGGCGTGGCCCTTGCCAGTAAAGGCGAGCGAGCCGTAGAGGCGGCAAGATAAGCGGGCAGGCTCTCCTGCGCCGGGGATGCGGTCAGCGCCGCCTTTCAAGGCGTCAAGGAACAATCCAGCGGCCGTCATCGGCCCCATCGTATGAGAGGAAGACGGGCCAACCCCGATCTTGAAGATGTCAAAAACGCTCAGAAACATGCTGCCACCCTATTGATCGCATCGTCTTTTGACAAAGGAACTGGCGGCAATGCGCTGCTATTCCCGACCATCGCAGGATGGAAATCGGCGCAGGTGCGCCTAGAACAGAAATATCCTTGCAGCGGCGCCCTCTAGGTCAGCGCCGCCAAGAAACAGCAGCGATGCATCGACACCTTCAATCGTGACCTGCCGATTGTCGCCAACCGTCCGAATTGTCAGATCGCTGAGGCCGGCGACACCCCCCACTTCCGACAGATCAACACGATCCACGCCGAAGTTGAAATCCGCGCTGATCAAGTCGTCGCCAAAATTGGCGCTACGAAACAGAAAAGTGTCGGCGCCGCCATCGCCTGACAGCAGATCGTCGCCTTCGCCGCCCTCAAGAGTATCGCGGCCGCCACCGCCCCTCAGCGTATCCGCGCCGCGCCCACCGCTGAGTCGATCACTTGCGCCACCAGCAATCAGCCTGTCGCCGCCGCCGCCGCCTTTCAGATTATCTTCGTCCGCGCCGCCTACCAGAGTGTCCCGTCCGCCGCCACCAAGCAGTCGGTCTGCGCCGTCACCGCCCAGCAATCAGTCCGCACCGCCCTCACCGGCAACCCGCGCGCCATCGTTATAGGCGCGCAGCAGCTCGCTGGCGCCTCGGATTTCAAATGTTCCAAACAATGCCAGCAAATCCTCTGTCTGGCGCAACTCGCCATCCAAACTCACCAATTCGGTTGAGGCGGCGAGACTATCCGCGCCTTCCCCCTTCACCACGAGAAAGGCGCCGTCCTGGGAGACACCGATCATGTCGAACCCAGCGGTGATCACGGCCAGGTCCATCCGGCCACCACCCACCATTACGTCATCGCCCGCGCCGCCAACCAAAGTGTCAAAGCCGCCAGCGCCGCGAAGCTGGTCGTCACCAGCACCGCCAACGATCAATTCGGAACCGCCGGCACCCTTGATTGCATTGTCCAAGTCATTGCCTGTGATTGTAAGGTCATCAATCCGTTGACGGAGCCTAAGATCTGTCTGTCCATCCAACAGACTGACGCTTAACGGACCACCACTGGGCTCGTCGTAAACCGTGGTGATCTCTTCAATGTCATCTGCAAGTAGGCGCGTCAGATTGGTGGCGACGGGGTTCATCACCGCGCGGACGCCACCAATATGATCCAGCCCAATTGAATACCCAATTTCTTGGATCGCCGTATTCAGAAAGCTGTTGCGGTTCGAAAAGAACCGCACATCCGCCGCGTCGAACAGAATGTCACCGGACAAGGCGTCTTGCGCCACAGGTGGAAAGAAAGCGATTCCAACCGTCGATCCATTTCCCTGTCCGTCGATCGGCCCAAAATAGATGCGAATGTCTGCGCCAAGCCCTTGCCCCACACTTGCACCATCATCGGCAACCTCAGCAAAGGTGATATCGGCGGCGTCCGACCAAACTTTGAAAGCTTCGCGCAACGCGGTGCGCGGGGCGAAAGTCAGCACTTCACCGGCATCGACCATCAGATCGCCCTGATCAACCATATAGGCTTGCTCAACCCCCTGAAGGCCACCGACAGCCAAGCTCCACGTCACTAACCCGCCTGAAGCGCCTTGAACGTTTTCACCCCATTTGAGGCCAGAGATATTCGGCATGGTCACAACCTTTGGCTATCTGTCAGGTTCGACAGCACGTTAGGTCGTGGGAATGAAGGATCTGTTTACTGGTAGCCCCGGCCGGAATCGAACCGGCACTCCCGTTAAGGAACCGGATTTTGAATCCGGCGCGTCTACCAATTCCGCCACAGGGCCAACCATGTCATCGTAGACCGCTCTCACCTATCAAGGCGCGCGCCTGCGTTCAAGCGGTCAATAAACCAACAGAGAGCGCTACGTCACGACTTGACCTTGCCACGAAACGGTTCATTTTTGATCTATCTTGATCGGAGCCAGCATGACCTATCACCTCGACAACGCCACAAAACTTGAGCCGCAGGGTGCCGGCGTATTCGCCTATGGCGGCGGCGGGGCGTATCTGAACTTTGACACCGCGTTTGGCGGCTGGGTCATGGCGCTTGCTGCTGAAGCTGTTCAGCAGAGCGAAGGCGCGCGCGGCCGCATCATTTCCTTCACTGCCATGTTTATCGATGCGATCCGCGACAGGCCGCTCACCATCACAGTCACGTCGCTGATGAAACGCCCAAGAACAGATTTCTGGCGTGTCGCCATTGCCTATACAGAAGCGCCCGAGCAGGTGATTTTCACAGCTGACATCATTGCCTCGTTCGACCGAAATGGGGATCTCTGCTTCGAGGAAACCCGTCCTGTCGCTCCGCTGCCCGAGGACGTAAAGCGCGCGACTGGCTTTGGCACACCAGGATGGTTCAAGCATATTGATCAGCGTTGGACGGTTGGCCGCCCGTTCAAGGTTAGTGAACGCCCTTACACAGTGACCTGGGCGCGGGACGCCGAAGCGCGGCCGCTGGACGCAAAATCATTGCTTTTGCTGTCCGACGCTATCGCGCCACGCACGTTTTTCGTTACCGAAAAACCGACATTCGGATCGACCATATCAATTTCGGTCAGCCTGTTCGCATCAGATGCGGACTATGCCGAGTTAGGCGAGGATTTCGTGATGATCGAAGGCGACAGCAGCGTGATCCGGTCCGGCGCATATGATCAGAGCGGCAAGTTGTGGTCACGGTCGGGCAAATTGCTGGCGATAAGCAACCAGGTCGCGTTCTACAAATAACGTCAGTCGAGCCTGGCCCAGATATCCTCAATCCATCCTTTGATCTGCAAGGCTTCGTCCCAGCGGTTCGACAGCTCTGCGCCATCTGCGCCCGTCATGGCGTACTCCGGCGGGCCGAGCTCACACAAAAACACGCAATCGCCTTCGGGGTTACGCCGCCGCCAACTGGTCAGCCCTTCTTCCCACCAGCCTTTGAACAGTTCGACCCATTTCTGGTGCTGCGGAAAATCAAGCTGCAGCTGGATCTGCTGCCGGCTCGCCACCCTGCCCTGAAAACTGTCGGCCCTGGCCTGAATGCGACTGATCAGGCCCATGTCTCGGTCGGACAACGGATGCCAGAATTCGCGGTCCACAACATAATGCGACAGGTCCGAACACAGCCGCATCTCAGGCACCGCATCCAGAAGCGCCAGCGTGGAATATAGGTCATTGGTGATGCAGTTGCGATGTGTTTCGAACTGGACCGGCATGCCAGCCTCTTCCGACATCTCGATCCAGGACCTGATCACCGGGATCATGCCATCGACTGTCAGCGGCATGACCTGCCCGATCACATCTACAAAAGGAGATCCGAAATCCTTGGCCAACTCCAGCGTATCGCGCAGACTTTCCACCGTTTTCGGAAAAGCGACGATCAGGGGGGTCAGCCCTTCCCGCTCCATATGAGGGCGGATTGCTTTTGCCACCGAAACGTCATCAGCGCCAAAATCAAGGGTGAGGCCTTTATAGCCTGCTTCAGCGACCTTTGCGCAAATCTCAGCAAATGGTGGATTGACCAGATCGTAGGGGCGCATCGCCCATAGCGACTGATAGATGTGCAAGTTTCTGCTCATCTTTATCCCTCAAATATCCAAAGGGGGCGCCAAGGCGCTCCAGGATGAAACCCGCGCAGCGATCCTCATTCAGCCGGCAATCGCATCGAGCCGCCGTTGGCGCGTGGGATTATCCAGATCTCATGCTCGGGATAATCCGCCTCTGTCTTGCCGCCCATCAGCGCCTTTATGATTTCGAGCTGAAATCCCAGATAGCTCATCTTATGGGGCGGGCCGGCGCCTTCCTCTATGGCGAAATTCAGCTCTTTCAATTTCCAGAACGGGACCGACGGGAACATGTGGTGAGCGGTGTGGTACTGCATCTGCCAGCACATCCAGCGCATGACTGCATTGGTCTGCGTTGAGCGGGTGTTGGTCATGATGTCATTCGAATGCTCCAGACCCAGATGCTCAATCGTGTTCTGCATCTGGTGCACGACCTTAGTCAGCAGCATCGGCGCGATCCAATAGGCGACCAGCGCCCAGCTTTGCAACGCGATGGAACCGATGGCGAGCAGTACGTACAGCGCCAGGTGGATGCGCCCTTCGAAGATGACCTTGGCGTGTTGATCCGGGCGGATATACGGCTCCACCACCACGCCGCGCGCCAGACGGATGATGCGGGCGAAGCGGGTCGTCCAATATGTTACGCCAATCGTCCAAAGCAGATAACTTCGTAACGTATATGGCTCGCGCGCAAGTTCCCCATCCTTCTCCCAGTTCGACGTGTGCTGGTGATGGGCGAAGTGCATAATCTGATCAAAATCGCGCGGGAAGATCACGATGAAGCCGATGATCCGGCCAAACATCTCGTTCACCGATTTGGTCTGAAAGGGCGTCCCGTGGCTCAGCTCGTGCTGACCAGCGTAGAGAAAATTGATCAGAACGCCGTGAGCGATGAAAACCGGGATGATCAGCCAACTGTCCCACAGTTGCGTCATGAGCAGCCCTGTCAGGCCGATGGCGCCAAAATGGCTGAGCGCCTGCGCCAAACCGTAGAGGTTGCTCTTCTGTGCCAGTTCGCGCAGGCGGACTGGAGTAAGGATTTTGCGGCGATCAAAACTGACGTCCATCGAAGCTCTCCATCATCGTTTCGGCCAAGATACTCACGAACATATGTACTGAATACCGAATTGATTTGATTGTACTCTTTAATTTTTCTATCGAATAGACATGCCAGCTCTCCCTTCCCTTTCCTCAATTGAGGCGCTTGATCAGCTTGCCCGGCTCGGGTCCATGGCGCGTGCGGCCGAAGCGTTGAACCAGACACCCGGCGCAATAAGCCATAAGATCAAGACGTTAGAAGCGCGGCTGGACTTTCCCCTTACGGAGATCAGGGGCCGGGGCGTTACGCTGACGCTGCGCGCGGAACGCTATCTAGAAACAGCGCGCCCCGCCTTGTTGGCGCTCAGGCAGGCCGCCAGCAGGGCGGCGGCAGGTGAAACGGCACAGCTTTCCATTGCCGCCGCACAAGGGTTCGCGGCATCGTGGCTCGCCCCGCGAATCGGCGCGTTTCAGGATGCCCACCCCAACCTTGCGATCACGCTGGGCGCAGATGAGGCGGCGGATGTGCTGATCAGCTTTCGCGACACCCCCGCACCGGGCGAGACGCTGCTGGCGACACCTCAGTTCTTTCCCGTCATCGCACCCGACCTTGCTTATGGCGGCGGGGCGCCAGCCACAATTCGCGACCTGACCCGACATCGGTTGCTGCACCTCTACGACCAACGCGATTGGCGGGAATTGGGCGAAGCCGCAGCACAACCCGACGCAGCGGCCGGGGCGTCGGGAATGACCTTTACCGATGCGAATATCCTCTTCTCAGCCGCAACGGCGGGCGTAGGGATCGCATTGGGGGATGAAACGACCTGCGCCGCAGCACTCCGGTCCGGCGCTTTGGTTCGGCTCTTCGCCAATACCGCGCCAAGTAACCGAAGCTATTACATAAAAGCCGCTGACACAGATGCATCGGCGGCTTTCGTCAATTGGATCAGGGAAGAGGCACAGGCCTAAGTGGCCAGCCTTTCAGGCTGCGGCGCAGGGGCCGCTGGCGGCGCGGTCAGTTTCGCTCTCGGCGTGATCTCATCCGGCGTGGCGCACAGTTTCACCCGCTCAGCCCAGCGTCCGAATGAGGGACTGGAGGTCATTACCGCGAACGGGATGGACAGGGTCAGGCCCAACAGCACCGGTGCGGCCCAGGGCAACGCATTCGGCGCACCTGAAGCGATCAGCAACGTCAGACCGAGGCCAAAGAAAGTCTGCGGCCACAAGCCCCTTAGCGCCGTACCCCAGCTCAGCTGATAGGCGTCGCGCTGCTGGCCCGACCATTGCACGGACTTCCCGAACACAAGTCCGATCATGAACATTGTCACTCGAAAGGCGACAACCGGCGCCAGCATGAAAGAAAACAGCGTTTCAACAAATGCGCCCAGCGCAAACCTGATCCGCCCACCATATTCGGCCGTGCCCCCCTTCCGCAGGGCGATATCGATCCAGCCCGCAATCTTGGGAAACAGCGACACTGCAAACATGATGAAGAACATCGATACGGCGAAGGCGAAGTTTACATCCATGAAATCAGCTTCGAACAGCTTGAATGCGGCGGCGGAGGTCATCAGCATCCAGGCAGGTGCGCCGAAGTACATCGCGATGGCGGCAAAAATCTGGAACCGGCTCATCGGCTTCAGGCCCTTCAGGCCAAGCAACCGCCAGTACTGCATGTTGCCCTGGCACCAGCGCAGATCGCGGCGGGTGAAATCGAACAGGGTTGGCGGATTATCTTCCCATGAACCACCTTCCGTCGGCAGCACGCGCACTTCATATCCAGCGCGGCGCATCAAGGCGGCCTCTACCTGATCGTGGCTCAGAATATGACCTGACAACGAGCCTTTACCGGGCAGCGTTGGCAGGGCGCATTTTGACCGGAAAGGCGCAATGCGGATCAGGGCATTATGGCCCCAGTATGGGCCGCAATCACCGTGCCACCAGGCGGCACCCATGGTGAAGCTGCGCATACCGTGGCGCATGCCGAATTGGAAAATCCGTGCAAAGGCGCTGGTTGCCGGCGTGCCAACGACCAGACTTTGAAGGATGCCAAGACGCGGATAGGCCTGCATCACGCGGCTCAGGCGCAGAACATCTTCGCCAGCCATCAGGCTGTCGCTGTCGAGTGGCAGAAAGAACTCGTACGCCCCGCCCCAACGATGCAGGAAATCACGAATATTACCCGCCTTGAAACCCGTATTCCGCTCACGCCGCCGGTAGACTGCGTTTGGGCCAAGCAGAGTGCAGTATTTCTCAAAGGCTTCCACCTCAGCAACGATGAACTCGTCTTCGTCAGTGTCGGACAGAACGAAGACGTCATAGCGTTCCCCATACCCGGTCGCATCAATGCTGCGCTTGGTTTCGATCAGACGCTGCAAAGCGCGTTCAGGATCCTCATTGCGTAAAAACATGCACACGGCGGTTTTGGTGCGTACAGGCGCGTCTGATGTTGCAGCGCCCATAAAGGGCGACGTCGCCGCCAGCCCATCGCGCGCGGCATGAAGCAGGCTCAGCCCAATGATGGCGTTCCAGAACCCCATGACGGTCCAGGGCGCGCCGAACAGGAAGCAGACAAAGATCGTAATGTCCGCCGGCGTCCACCCGCCGGCGCCAAAGATAGCGATCAAACCCCAACTTAGCAGCGCGAGCGAAGCCAGGTTCAACCCCGCAACGAACACACGCCGCAAGGTCAGGGACCGGGCGCTCTGAAGTCCAGCGGGCGTCCGTTCAACCGGCGCCTTTATCGGGGTGACAGATATATTCGTCGCACTGTCGGTCATGTGATCGTTTCTTTCGTGTTCTTCGCAACCAGCCGAGGTAAGGTCATGGAATGAAGGATCATTCCCAAACCGGTACGCCTCTGGCCCTTTGGCATATAGCTCCACGCGTGTCGGAAATACGGCATGCGACACTGGGTGACGGGGATGTGATCATTCGTATGGTCGCTTCGCTGATCTCGCGCGGGACGGAACGACTGATCTGGGAAGGCCGCGTGCCCGAAGCCGAACACACCCGCATGCGCGCCCCATTCCAGGAAGGCGCCTTCCCTTTCCCCGTCAAATACGGCTATGCCGCCGTGGGGCTGGTTGAGGCTGGGCCAAAGGATTTGATCGGTCGTCATGTCTTCACGCTTCATCCACACCAAACGGTGTTCGCCCTACCGGTCGAAGCGGTTTCCCCCATCAGTGCGTATCACCCGCGCTGCGCCCTCGCCGCCAATGTCGAGACTGCGCTGAACGCCCTTTGGGACGCGGGCGCAGGCCCGGGGGATCGAATCTGCATTGTCGGCGGCGGCGTGGTCGGCTGTCTTGTCGCCTGGCTCGCCGGGCGCCTGCCCGGTGCGGAAGTGACCCTTGTCGACATTTTAACAGAACGTCAAAATGCTGCAGTGCAGCTTAATGTGAACTATGCTGCATCGACAGCGGGCTTGGCGGAATGCGACATCGCTTTTCATTGCAGCGCCTCCGCTAGGGGGTTGTCTGCCGCAATGAATACGCTGGGTGACGAAGGAAAGCTGGTTGAGATGAGCTGGTATGGCGACGGCGCGATTCCCACCCCTTTGGGCGGCGCGTTCCATTCCCGGCGCCTTCAGATCATCTCGTCCCAGGTCGGCAAAGTCAGCCCATCGCGCCGCTCACGCTGGGACTATGCGCGCCGCCTGGCCAAAGCGATTGAGCTGACGGCCGACCCAGCGCTTGACTGCCTGATCGACAACCATGTCGACTTTAAGGACGCCCCCGCGCAGATGCCTTCAATTTTGGGGCGCGAGGCGACCAACCTGTCCACTCTGATCACTTACGAATAGGATATCACCATGTACGCCGTTCAAGTCCGCGACCACATCATGATCGCCCATTCCCTGCCGGGCGAGGTGTTCGGCCCAGCGCAAAGAATGCACGGCGCGACCTATGTTATCGACGCTACATTCTATCGGTCGCAACTAGGCGAGGAATGCATCGTAGTCGATATTGGCCGCGCCACAGACGCACTAAAAGCAGCGCTCAAACAGCTGAACTATGGCAATCTGAATGAGGTTTTCCCAGGCGAGCTCACCACGACGGAATGGATCGCGAAATGGGTGTTCGATCAGCTCGCCGCATCGGCGGCGGCGGGCGATTTTGGGCCCGGCGGCGATCAGGTCGAAAAGATCCGCGTCACGCTGAATGAAAGCCACACCGCACTGGCGTGGTACGAAGCGGACCTGTGACTGCCTTCGCAATTCCTGGCGAGCTGACGACGCCAACCGGCGGCTATGTCTACGACCGCCGGCTGATCGCAGCGTCTTGTGGCCGGCTGATCCATCTGGAGCTGCCTGGCGACTGGCCTGACCCCAGCGACGGCGACCGCTATGCGGCCATGGCCTTTCTAAAGGACGCTGGCCCTGCCCTGATCGACGGCCTGGCCTATGGCGCCTTTACCCCCGATATGGTCACAGCGCTGCCCAAGGCGCCCACCGTGCTTTGCCATCATCCGCTCGGCAAGGAAACCGGGCTGGACGCCTACGAGGCCGCAGTCGCTCTAAAGCAAGAGGCCTCAGTTCTATCGCTTGCCGCTCAGATCATTGTCACCAGTCCAGAGACCAAGCGAACTTTGGTTGCTGAGATGGGGCAAGACGAAGCCCGCATCACTGTCGCACCACCGGGGCTGGACTATGTCGACGCGCCGGATCGGATGGAAAAGAGTGTTCCTGAAATCCTAACTGTCGCGTCTCTGATCCCCCGCAAAGGGCACGAAGAGCTGGTCGTTGCGCTGGCGCGCCTCAAACATCTGAACTGGTCCGCCCGCTGGGTCGGACCCGTCGACCGGGACGAGACGCATTTCGAGGCGGTGAAGGCCGCCATCATAGAAACCGGCCTCACATCCCGCATCAGGATCGAAGGTTCAATGTCCGGCGAAGAGTTAGAGCAAGCTTACGCCGAGGCTGACATCTTCTGCTTGCCCAGCCGCTATGAAGGCTACGGCATGGTCTTTGCTGAGGCGATGATGCGCGCCCTACCGATTGTCGCCTGCGACGCGGGCGCAGTGGCTGAACTGGTCCCGGCGCGCGCTGGCCTCTTGACACAGTTGAACGACCCGGACGCCATGGCGAACGCCTTGGCCGAATTGCTTGGAGACGCGCCAATCCGCGCCATGATGGGTGACGCTGGCCGCAAACACGCGCTGACCATTCCCGGCTGGGATGAAACCTGGGCGACAGTTCAGGCCACGCTGAACGTACCGGGATGAGCGGCTTTTCCGCCGACTGGCTCGCCCTTCGCGCACCTGCGGATGACGCCGCGCGCGACGCAGGGTTGATTAATCAGCTCGTGTCATGGGCGGCAGGCCACCACTTGAACATCACCGACCTTGGCGGCGGCTCCGGCGCGGCGCACCGGGCCTTGTCGAACGCGTTGCTCGCATCGTCCTGGAGGATCCTCGACGATGACCCAGCTCTGCTGGCGTTGATCCCCGATGGAGCGATTGGGGTTGAAACGAACCTTGCCGCGTCTCTGGATGATGCTTTCGCGCCAAAGCCCGATCTTCTGACCGCCTTTGCGTTTATCGATTTGGTCTCAGAAGACTGGCTCAAACGGCTCGCCGACCGGCTCGCAGAGACAAAAGCCGCGATTTACGCACCACTCACATATCACGGAATTGAGGTTTGGCGTCCAACACCACCGCACGAGGCGCAGGCGCTCGCCGCCTTTAATGCAGATATGACGCGCGACAAGGGCTTTGGTCCCGCGCTCGGCGCCGATGCGGCGCCAACTTTGGCCCAGCTGCTTAAGCAACGCGGCTATCATGTCGAGACAGCTTTGTCCCCATGGCGCCTGACCCCCGGCCCGCTTCTCTCAACCCTCGCCAAAGGTTCCGCTGCCGCCGTCGCTTCCAATATGGCGCCGCCAGACTGGCGCAAATGGCGATCCTGCAGACTGGCGGCGGAAACAGCCGAAATCGGTCATATCGACCTTCTGGCCCTGCCAGGCTAGAGCGCCGCTCCGCACATCTTTGTCGTGCAAATACTCAAATTACGCCCATCGGACTGGCGCACCCGTCAGGTCATCCGCTGCAACACGCCATCCTTCTTCACAATCGCATGCTGCAAAGCGGCGGCGATGTGAACGACGATCAACACCGCCAGGATCCAGCCAAAGATCTCGTGCAGACCCATCAACGTCGCGCCAAGTTCCTTGTCCTTGGGAACAACGGCAGGAAGCTGCCAGTTGAAGAACTCGACCGGAAAGCCATTGGCCCCCGTGCCAAGCCAGCCAAAGACTGGCATCGCGACCAGCGAAAAATAGAGCAGACCATGAACCGCATTCGACGCGGCATGCTCAAATGACGTCAGCGGCGTCGCGTAGGCGGGCTTGCCCTTTACCAGCTTGAGGATGATCCGCACGACCATCAGGCCAAGTATGATGACGCCAAATGTCTTGTGGTACTTGTAGAGCATGTTGGTCACCTCGATGCCAAAAGCGTCTCTGACGCCTGCAAATCCGAGAAACCCCAACAAAAACCCAATAGAAAGCGCGCCGATCACCAACAACGCGATCATCCAATGAAACAGCCGCTGGCTGAGAGCGTATTTCATGCCGCCTTCCCTTCCTGGCGGCCCCCACGCAAATCACAGGTAAAGAGGACATCGCCATCATTGAACAAATGCACCGTCGTGCGGGGGCGAATTGCTTCGTCCAGCTGATCGATGGGCTGAAGCGAGAACCCCGCCTTGCCGGAACCTAGGATGATCGGCGCGACGAGCACGTGCAAAAGATCAATCGCCTGCGCGTCCAGAAAGTTGGCCAGTGTATCCGCGCCGCCTTCGACAAGAATCCGCGGCAGTCCACGCGCGCGCAGCGCCGCCACGATCACCTCTGGCGTGAACCAGCCGTTCTCGGCAGGTTCAAGTTCGATCTGCTCAACCCCGTCCGGCGCTGTGGCGCCAGGCTTGGTGATGAACACCACCGGGGCAAGACCGTCGGTCAGGATCTGCACATTTGTTGGCGCCCGACCGTTGGGGTCGATCACGACGCGGGTGGGGTTTTCACCGTCTACATGGCGCACTGTCAGCGCAGGATCATCAGCAATCAGCGTACCAACGCCGATGACCACCGCGTCTACCTCCGCTCGAAGGCGATGAAGGTGCTTCAACGCTTCGAAGCCAGAGATGTATTTGGACGCCCCCGTTGCAGTAGCAATCCGGCCGTCCAGAGACTGACCCAACTGGGCGACGACAACATCAACCTTGATGTCGAGCGGCGTCAGCGGATCACTCTGCGTGGTCGCTAAATAGTTCATAAAAATAACCTATACCGCTGCGCGTTGGTTCGCCACTTGATCGGGGACCTGGGTCTTCAACTCTCGTGTCGGCGCATTTCGCCAAGGTTGGGATTTGAACCACCCCACGCCGTAAGCGACGACGATCAGAACTGCGAAGCCAGTCAGGTTAACCAATGCACGGGTCCAGACATCCCGTCCAATCACATCCAGCCACCAGCCATTAAATCGGCTCAGCACAATTGAAACCATGAAGACCGCCAGCGATTGTGTGCCGACCTTGCGAATAATCGGCACTGTCGCCAGAAACGCGTCGCGCGCCGCCCAAACGCGCCATCCCTGCCCAATCGCAGCCCAGATCACGATGATTAGCGACACCAGATGGATCAACTGCGGAATGCCGATCTGGCGTTCATCCAGCAACAGGCCCAACGGCTCGAAAAAGGTGAAGATCGCCTGATCCAGCGCTGGCGACAACCACTTGATCTCATCAACATAGGCGTAGGGTATCGTCACGATCATCAGCGCCACAGCGACCCAAAGCATTACGCCTTTTGCGGGTTTTGCGGCGTTCCATCCTTCGTAGAGCTTTATTCCACCCGGGCCGACCGCCGCCCATGCAAGATATCCGATGGCGAGAAAATGCAGATACCGCATGCCACCTACATAGGGTTTCCAGCGCAGCGGCTCGATAAAGCTGCGCACCTCTTTGACGATGTCATGGGCGATTGTGCCCGCAGGCAGGTACTGCCCGCCATGGATCTTGAACCAGGCGATCGGCAGCGTCAGCAGAAGATAAGCGACCGCCGTCAGCACCAGCTTCTTGTTAACTGGCGGCGCAGACAGCCACCGCATGCCAAAGGCAAAACCGGTAAAGAACACCAGTTGCCAGCCAAACGGGTTGAAGAACCAGCGATTGTCGCTGAGCGGGCTGGCCGGCAGGTTCAGGAAATCGAGCTGCGCGCCGATCGACGCCAGCATCATGCCAAAGGCATGGGTTTCTCCGTCGCCAACCGATCGCGCCCAACCAGCAAGCTGGGCCGCGAACCAAACCGCCAGCACAAAGGCGAACACTGCATAGCGCCCGCCAACCATGAACGTGCCCATGACCAGCGGCACCATGGCGAGGATCACCAGATACATCGGCAGGATATCCAGCAGCCCCGGCACGAAGTTCAGCGTAAAGAGCGAGGGAATGTATTCCTCGGTCATCGTGAACAGACGCACGACCGACGGCCAGTTCGCGTAAACCTTGCCTTCTTCGCCCATGCCCGTGCGATCCAGCATCAGCATGAGGAAGGCGGTGGCCATAACGACGCCGATATGCGCCCAATAAACCTGCCAGACCCGGAACAGGATGCGCGCTGCGCCGAGATGCCAGCCCTTTTTTACAAAGACTGTTCCAAAAGCGAGCGAAGACGCCATGCCGGAACAGAACACGAAGATCTCTGTCGCGTCGGAAAACCCGAACCGCGCCGGGATCCAGAGCGTCCAGGTGTTGCCCGGCGTGTGCGCCAGAAGGATGATGAACATCGCCATGCCCCGGAAGAAATCCAGTCGCAGATCGCGGGGTTTCTTTAATTCTGTTTTTTTCGTCACGCTGACAGCCGCTCCACATTTGCGCGTTGTGGTCGAAGTAGCTGATAATTGGAGCCGGTGCGCGGCGACATCGCGCATTTCACCGAGATGTGAGTGAGCGTCAGTCAGGGTGTATTGTTCTGAAATACTTATTTAACGATATGCGGATGTAGGAAAGGGTCCGTAGAATGAACACGCCCCTGATTGTTGCAATTGCCGCGCTATTGGCACTGACCGCCGCCGCGTTTGGCGAACGGGGCCCCACCTTGGCCGGCGCGGCGCTGATCGGTGGGCTGGCGGGATTCGCGTTATACCATGCGTCCTTCGGCTTTACCGCCGCGTGGCGCCGGATCGTCCGCGAGCGACGCGGCGCGGGCCTTCGCGCCCAGATGTTGCTGATCGGCCTGACCTGTCTGGTCGCATTCCCCTTGTTTCAATATGGCGAGGCGATTGGTGTGAACGCAGG
>CBFHXH010000011.1:0-60628 GCA_965659735.1 uncultured Pikeienuella sp. | reverse complement strand
GCTGATGGCAAGGGTTGCGCAGCCCCGTCACCTCCAACACCGCCCGACCAATGCTGAGGCGTGTTCCCCAACCCAGCGACAGAAGGTCGACGCCTTTAGTGAGGATATTTTCACCGATATCCCCGGGCTTTATAAGGGGGACCACTGCGCCGATCTGTTCGAGTATCTCAACCGGCATCAGATGCACCTGACGCAGGTTGGGCGCCTGAGCGTTCTTGCCGACGCGACTTCGATGTTTGACGGTTACGCCAAAATGCGCATCACCCCGGACTCCCCGATCTGCGACGACCTCGATGCGGGCTTGTTGTATTTTGGAAAATGTGTGGCGGGCGGAAAGGGCGACAGAGAGGACGCTACCGCTCACTTTTCAGCTTCCGCCCGTTCTTCCATCACATCAAAAGGCACCCCAGGTTGCTGTTTGGCGCCCCGGATCACGAGCGAGGTTTTGACGCTGGCGACATTAGGAGCCGAAGTGAGATCACCAGTCAGAAATGTTTGAAATGTCGAAAGGTCCGGCGCTACGCATTTCAGCATGAAGTCAATTTCGCCATTCAGCATGTGGCACTCACGAACAAGCGGCCAATCTTCGCAGAGTTCTTCAAACGCAACCAGATCCGCCTCAGCCTGGCTGGACAAACCCACCAGCGCGAAGACCATCACCTCAAATCCCAGCGCCCGACTGTCTACCTGGGCGTGATAGCCTTTGATCAGGCCTTGCTCCTCCAACATCCGCACACGGCGCAGGCAGGGTGGGGCGGAAATGCCGAGCCGTTTTGACAGCTCTACGTTCGTCATGCGGCCATCGGCCTGAAGCTCAGCCAGAATCTTTCTGTCGATCGCGTCAATTTTACCAGCGGCCATAGGTTCTCCATCGCGCCTTTTGCGCGTTGATTGAACATGCTGTTACCGAAAATTACAAAGCTGCGCAATATTATTACCTTGCGACCTAGCGGCGCCCTTTCACAAGAAATTGGCGGCCTTGGCGTGGGGGTGCAGCGCGGCTACATAAGCGGAACTCAATTTCTGGAGAGACCTGATGTCCGATACGCGCGCCATGAAACTTTTGATCATCGGCTCCGGCCCCGCCGGCTACACCGCCGCCGTCTACGCTGCGCGCGCGATGCTTGATCCGGTGCTGGTGCAGGGCATTCAGCCCGGCGGACAGCTGACCATCACCACCGAAGTTGAAAACTACCCAGCCTTCACCGAAGTGCAGGGGCCAGAGCTGATGATGAAGATGGAAGAGCACGCCAAGGCGATGGGCACCGAGGTGATTGCTGACATCATCATGGATCTGGACCTATCCAAGCGCCCGTTCTTCGCAAAGGGCGACAGCGGTACGATCTATGAAGCGGACGCTATCATCCTTGCGACTGGCGCGCAGGCGAAATGGCTGGGGCTGGAAACGGAGGAGAAATTCAAGGGCTTTGGCGTTTCAGCCTGCGCGACCTGCGACGGGTTCTTTTATCGTGGCAAGGAAGTGGTCGTGATCGGCGGCGGCAATACGGCGGTGGAGGAGGCTTTGTTCCTCACCAAATTCGCATCGAAAGTGTCCGTTATTCACCGGCGCGACAGCCTGCGGTCCGAGAAGATCCTAGAGCATCGCCTGCTCAACAATGAAAAGGTTGAAATGGTCTGGGATACGACGGTCGAAGAAGTTCTCGGCGATACGGACCCTCTGGGCGTCACCGGTGTGCGCGTGAAAAATGTGAAAACAGGCGAAGAAAGCGAAATCGCCTGCGACGGCGTCTTTGTCGCCATCGGCCATGCGCCTTCGTCTGAATTGGTGACAGACCAGCTCACCACACATATGGGCGGCTATGTCGTAACCAAACCTGACAGCACGGCGACGGACATTCCTGGCGTCTATGCAGCAGGCGACGTAACTGACCACATTTATCGCCAGGCGGTCACGTCCGCCGGCATGGGGTGTATGGCGGCGTTGGAGGCTGAACGCTTCCTATCTGAGCAATAATCAGAACCGGTAGGCCCGCCGTTCTTCACGCAAGAGCCTGATCCTTTGGCGCAGTCGCGCAATTTCGGAATAGAGCGCGCCTGAACGGATGCCCGCAAAGGTCAGCCCGCTGCTATGGCGGCGGGCTTCCAGATTGATGTCGCGGATTTCCTGGTTCAGCTCTGCAATCTCAAACCGGATCTCTGCGATTTCATCCGTGATCGCGCGATAAGCTTCGCCCTTTGCAAGCGCCGCCAACTGATTGGTGGTCTCAGGCGTGCAGCGCCCACGAAATGGCCGTCCATCCACACCAGCTCCATATGCGCACTCGGGCGTGCAGAACTGCCGCAACCCTTCCGCACGCCCTGCGTTCCATGCCGCCCGATCAGGCGTAACGCCTGCCGATGAGCAGTCTTTCGCGTAGGACAGAAAACGCGGCTCCCCATATCCCAGCACGCCATCTTCAACTCCCAGCGCCCGCCAATCGGCGATCTGACATTGATCATCTGTAAGGGTGGCGCAGCCGCCCAAGGCGAAAAGTACGATGATTGCGAAGGCGAGCGCCCTCAAAAGCCCAGACCGAAGCCCAAATTGAACAAGCCAAAGCCGACGCCAAGACCAACGCCGCCCCGCACGCCGTGCGATCCGACGCCAACAGATAGACGTGGCCGGATCACTGGTCTGGTCTGATGCGTGTGGCCGCCATGACTGTGAGCATGGTCGTGGGCCGTGGCGGTTTCAGCCGGTTCGACCTCATAGGCCACATCGGCGCCTTCGGCCCAGCTCTGCTTCCACGCCGCGATATCGCTGGCGGCCAGAGGCGAGGTTTGCGCACAGGCGCTGCGACACTGGTTGATCTTGGTGTCAGGCGCGCCTTCAACCCCATCAGCGACGCCTACGGATCGCCAGTCAGCAGCGCATTGCGAGGCGCTCAGCTGCAGGCCGTTGGATGCGCAGGCTGAAAGACCAAGCGCAACGAACATCAGGATCAAGTGTTTCATGGCAGATAGCATACCACCTCAGAGGGCGAAAATCAGGCCAGAATTGGGAATCAGCGCCCCCCGGACACATCCAGATGCGTGCCCGTCGTGTAAGATGCGGCGTCAGATAGAAGCCACAGGATCGCTTCGGCGGTTTCCGCCGCCGTCCCCGCGCGGCCCATGGGCTGCAAATGGCCAATTTCAGCCACGCGGTCTGGCAACCCAGCGTCAGCGTGGATTTCCGTATCGATGATGCCCGGGCGAACCGCATTGACGCGAACGCCATCTCCGGAAATTTCATCCGACAGTCCGCGGGTCATCGTATCGAGAGCACCTTTGGCCGCGGCGTAGTCTGCAAAGTTGTTGGCCCCGCCCAACCGCGCTGCGGCTGAGGACAGGAACACCAACGAACCGCCAGAGCCGCCCTTGGATTTCGGCATGCGTCGCGCAGCTTCCCGGGCGGTCAGGATCGCACTGACGAGGTTGATGTCGATGACCCGCTGGATGCGGTCCGCTGTCATGTCCGCCACGGTGCTTTGCACGTCCACAACGCCAGCGTTCACAACGCATTTATCAACGACGCCCAGTGATGCGCCCATATCGAACAACGCGCTCAGATGCGCTTCGTCGCGCGCATCGCCTTGCAGGACCTCACATTTCACACCCTTGGCGCGCGCTCCTTCAGCCGTCTCGGCGGCGGCGTCCGCTTTCGAAACATAGGAAAACACCACGTTCCAGCCGCGCGCCGCAGCGCCCAGAACAACCGCGCGGCCGATGCCGCGGGACCCGCCGGTGATAACCATGACTGACATATACGCCTCCGCTTCAGATTTTCCGCATCACTGCAAAGGCGCAACGTCAGGTCAAGCGTGCCGTGGACAAACCGTGCGTCATCAGGCTTTTTGGCGCAAAGCTGAGGAGACATCTGATGAAAGCCGTCGTGTGCGAGGCCTTTGGCCCCTACAAGAACCACAAGGTGCAAGAAATCGCCCCGCCCGCGATCAAGAAAGGGCATGTGCGCGTCAAGGTCCGCGCAGCTGGCGTGAACTTCCCCGACATCCTGATCGTCGAAGGAAAGTATCAGCTAAAGCCGCCATTTCCTTTCACCCCTGGGTCTGAATGCGCTGGCGTCGTAACGGAACTGGGCGAAGGCGTCGACAGCGTCGCGATCGGCGCGAACGTCTTCTTCGGCGCCATGCACGGGGCCTTCGCGGAAGAGGTCGTCGTGCCCGCCGTTCAGTGCTTTGAAATTCCTGAGGGGATGAGCTTTGAGCAAGCATCTGCAATCAACCTAGTTTATGGCACGTCCTATTACGCGCTGAAGAACAGGGGACAATTGAAGCCCGGCGAAAAGCTGCTGGTGCTGGGCGCGGCGGGCGGTGTTGGCCTTGCAGCGGTTGAGTTGGGCAAGGCGATGGGCGCAACCGTGATCGCCGCCGCCTCGTCCGACGAAAAACTGGCGGTGTGTAAGGCGCATGGCGCCGACCTGACGATCAACTACTCAGATGGCGATCTGAAGGATCTGATCCGTGAAGTTGCGGGCGGCGGTGTTGACGTCATTTATGATCCAGTGGGCGACAAACTGGCCGAACCCGCCTTTCGCTGCCTGAACTGGGAAGGCCGTTTTCTGGTGATCGGCTTCGCTGGCGGCGAGATCCCCAAGCTGCCCCTGAACCTCGCCCTGCTGAAGTCCGCCGATCTGCGCGGCGTCTTCTGGGGCGCATGGCTGGCCCGCTTTCCACAGGAACACCGTCAGAATACGGAAGAATTCCTGCAAATGTTCGCGGAGGGCAAGATCAACCCGCGGATTTCGAACACCTATCCGCTGGACGACTTCATCGCCGCCTATGACGAACTGGCGGAACGCCGGGCGATGGGCAAGGTCGTGCTGACGATGGAGTGACTCAGTCTTCGCTTGCCAGGGGATAACAACACGTGCCATTTCACGCGTGAAACGCCGTCAAGGTAGCGGTAACCATCATTTTGCTGGACCCGAATGGTCCAGCACGACCCCAAACAAAACAGGCGAGACATGACCGAGCGGATGACCATCTCCGAAGCCGTTGCTTTGATCGCCAAGGCGCTGACCCAGAGCAATACGTCGGAGGCGAACGCCGCCTCGGTCGCCCGGTCGCTTGTAGCTGCCGAGGTTGATGGCCAGAAGGGACATGGGTTTTCCCGCGTCGTATCGTACGCCGCGCAGGCGAAATCTGGAAAAGTGGACGGCCTCGTCACCCCGGTGGTGGAGGCGGGTGGTCCGGCGTTTTTGCGCATCGACGCTAAATCCGGCTTCGCATATCCCGCGATCGATCTGGCGATCGAAGAATTGGCGCCGCTTGCCCACAAGATGGGTATTGCTGCGGCTGCCATCCGAAACTCTCACCACTGTGGCCAGCTTGGCGCGCATGTGGAACGGTTGGCCGAAGCGGGCCTGATCGCGCTGATGTTCGCCAACACGCCCAAAGCGATGGCCCCGTGGGGCGGCGATAAGGCGTTGTTTGGCACAAACCCCATCGCGTTCGCGGCGCCGCGCGATGAGGCGGCGCTGGTCATCGACCTGTCGTTGTCAAAGATCGCGCGGGGCAAGGTGATGGCGGCGAAAAAGGCGGGCGAGCGGATCCCAGAAGGCTGGGCGCTGGACGCAGACGGCAATCCTACAACTGACCCGGACGCCGCGTTGGCCGGCATAATGCTGCCCGCAGGCGACGCCAAGGGTTCGGCCCTGGCGCTGATCGTTGAGGTTCTGGCGGCGACGCTGACCGGCGCGAACTACAGCAATCAGGCGACGTCTTTCTTCGATGCGGAAGGCGCGTCGCCCGGCGTTGGTCAGTTCATCATCGCGATCGATCCAGGTGCCGGGGTCGGCGCCCGGTTTGGCGACCGTTTGGAGGCTTTGGCGGCGGAGATCGACGCGCAAAATGGCACGCGTTTGCCCGGCATCAAGAGGCTAGCCGCGCGGGCGAAGGCAAAGACCAAAGGCATTGTCGCGCCGGCGTATTTGCTGGCAGAGATCAAAGGCGTCACAGCTGGGTAACCCAAGCAGGTCACTCAGCTACAATTAAGCGGTCGATAGCGTTTCCCAGTCAATCTGCGCTGATGGTTCCTGTCTTGGCTTTCGAAAGGACCGTTTCAGTCAAATCGAAAACCGCCCTAGGTGAACTTGTTGTCCCGCGGGAACCCGCGCGGCGCCATCCGTCCGGCGCTGGCGCGTTTGCCGATCCAATCCGCCAGATCCACCTCTGTCCTGGTTCGGCCCGCAGGGTCTTTCCAGCTTAGCCCTTTGGCCAGCGTAAAGGTTGTGGCGTCGCTCAGCTCGCCGCCAAGACCGGGCAGACCGCCCTTTTTGCCCGCGTATTTCTGAAGACGGTTACCCTTGCCCCGGGTCATTTCCGGCAGCTCCGAAATCGGGAAGATCAGAACCTTGCGGTTGTCGCCAACGCAGGCGACGTGATCACCGGAGACACGCTTACAGACACGAGTTTCGATTCCATCCTTCACGTTCAGCACCTGCCGGCCTGAGCGAGTCTGGGCGATCAGTTCATTCTCAGTCGCGATAAACCCGTCACCAGCGGATGATGCGAACAACAGCTTGGCGCCCGGTTTGTGAAGGACCATCGCAACCATTTCCACATCATTGGGCAGATCAACCATCAGACGGACAGGCTCGCCCATGCCGCGGCCACCAGGCAATTTATGCACATCCAGTGTAAAGACCCGGCCGTTTGTGGCCGTCAGCAACAGTTTATCAGTGGTTTCACAGTGAAGGATGAACCGTCCTTCATCGCCATCCTTGAACTTGAGATCGGAATCGAGGGCGATGTGCCCCTTCATCGCGCGGATCCATCCTTTTTCAGAACAGACAACGGTGACCGGCTCTTTCTCAATCATCGCCTCAAGGCTGACTTCTTCGATGTCTGGCGCTTCTTCGATCACCGTGCGCCGCTCGCCGCCTTCGGTTTTCTTGCCGAACTTGGCGCGGATATCCCGGATTTCCTCAGCCACCCGCGCCCATTGCAGTGCCGGGTCAGCCAGCAGCGCATTCAGGCCCGCTTGTTCTTCCAGCAGCGTGTCGCGCTCTTTGCGCAACTCCATCTCTTCAAGCTTGCGAAGGTTGCGCAGGCGCATGTTCAGGATCGCTTCGGCCTGATTGTCGGTCAGCTCGAATTCCACAATCAGCATCTGCTTTGGTTCATCCTCGTAACGGATGATTTCAATCACTCGGTCGAGGTTGAGGAAGGCGACGATGTAACCTTCCAGCACTTCCAACCGCTTGGCGATCTGGTCCAGACGGTGTGCAGACCGGCGCTGCAGGACCTCGCGCCGATGACCAAGGAACGCCAGCAGAATCTCGCGCAGCGAACAGACCTGCGGAGTCCGCCCGTCGATCAGAACGTTCATGTTCAGACTGAACCGGGTCTCCAGCTCCGACTGCTTGAACAGCGTTTCCATCAACATTGCAGGGTCGACTGTTTTTGAACGCGGCTCCAGCACCAGACGGATATCTTCGGCGCTTTCGTCACGGATATCAGCGAGGATAGGTATCTTCTTGGCGTTGATCAGCTCGGCAATCCGTTCGATCAGTTTCGATTTCTGTACCTGATACGGGATCTCTGTGACGACGATCTGCCAGGTGCCACGACCCTGATCTTCAATCCCCCACTTGGCGCGTAAGCGGAAAGATCCGCGGCCCGTCTCATACGCCTTCAGGGTATGCTCCCACGGCTCCACCAGCACACCGCCAGTTGGGAAATCCGGGCCAGGGATCAGGTCCACCAGCGTTTCGGTTCGCGCGTTCGGCGTTTTGATCAGATGCAGCAGCGCCTGACACACTTCGTCGACATTATGCGGTGGGATCGAGGTCGCCATGCCCACAGCGATGCCACTGGCGCCATTGGCCAGCAGGTTTGGAAAGGCGGCGGGCAGCACGACAGGTTCGCGTTCTGACCCATCATAATTGTCGCGAAAATCGACGGCGTTTTCATTCAAGCCATCCAGCAGCGCCTGCGCTGCCTTTGTCAGCCGCGCCTCAGTGTAGCGCTGCGCAGCGGCGTTGTCGCCGTCGACATTGCCGAAGTTGCCTTGCCCGTCGACCAGCGGATACCGAACCGAAAAATCCTGCGCCAGACGAACCAGCGCATCGTAAATCGCCTGGTCGCCATGGGGGTGATAGTTACCCATCACCTCGCCCACGATCTTGGCACATTTGCGGAACGCGGTGCCCGGATCCAGCTTGAGCCCCCGCATCGCATAGAGGATGCGGCGGTGCACCGGTTTCAGCCCGTCGCGCGCATCCGGTAGCGCGCGATTGGTGATGGTGGACAGCGCATACTGCAAATACCGCTCACCCAGGGCGCGGCGCATCGGTTCGGACGAAATACCACCCATATCGTTATTGTCGAGCAAATCAGCCATAGATATCGTATAGGCGGGGTGTCGCCGCTGGTCCAGCGTTCACAGGCGCCGGGACCGGAAATCAAAGGACCGCCAAGGTGGATCACAGTGAAACGCCGCCGCTTCGCAGGTTGCTGTTTGGATCGCTCGCGGCGTTCATTTTGCTGGTGCCTGCGATGCCACAGCTTCTGGGCGTCCATTCGCCGATTTTGCGCCCCTGGGTGATGTATTCAGGTGTTGGGTTCGGCCTGTTGCAGGGCGAATTCGTGGTGACCCAGGAAAACGGTGTTGAGGTGATGTCCCCACCAGCCTTCTTCAACTGAACCCATTATCCAAACGCCATGCGGCTCACGGAACCTTATCTTGTGTTTGATGAAGCTGGGCTGGCGCGGCAGGTCAGTCAATTCTGCGCGGCCAACGAAAATGCCCTTTCAGTCGCCTTCATCGGGCGCACCGCCATGCCGCAAGGCTGGGTGGCGCTTGAAGCCAATAACGCGTGCCCGCAATGACCCCGTTACGGTGGAGCCTGAATGCAACTGGGTCGACCGAGGCGGTCGGGCTGTTGCGTATCGCACTGGCGTTGATCATATGGGCGAGATACGCGCGAACGATGAGCCTGCATACTGGCGTCGAATGGTGGATGCTTCCCTTGTCAGCAGCTTTCTTCATGGCGACGACCGCGATGCTGATCGGCTATAGGTCACAGGCGGCGACGGCAGTGACGGGCGGCATCATGATCTGGCTGTATTTCGGATTAGGCGTCACCAATGTCAGGCCCCTTTTCTACGGACATCACGCCTATCTGCTGATGGCGGCGACATGCCTGCTGGCGCTGACGCCTTGCGGAAAGTCCTGGTCGCTGGACAGATGGCTTGTGATGAAACGGGGCGGGCCGACCGATGAAATCGGGCCTCTGTGGGCGCAAAACCTGATCGTCCTTCAAATGGCATCTCTGTATTTCTGGACCGCCGTGGACAAAACCGGTCCGCATTTCCTAAGCGGCGAGCGGTTGGAGGCGATCTTCGTCTGGGGCTACACCAACCGGCCGGCGGAGGTCATCCTTACGCTTCCGGTTTGGCCATGGCGGCTTCGATCCTGGTTGTGGTTGTTGAGTACTTTCTCGCTGGCACGATCCTGATACGGCGGCTTGTCTGGATCACCATACCCACAGGTTTGGCGTTGCACGCAAGTTTCTATGTTCTGCTGCCGGTCAGCACCTACTCCATCTAGATGATCGCGCTTGATCTGGCAGTGATTCATCCCGACACCCTCAGACAATTCTTGAACCGAATGCGCAGCGGATGACTGTAAAATAGGTAGGGTTTCACGCGTGAAACCATCACTAACTCATTGATATTATTTATTTATACACTTTTTGTGATTTTGAATTCGCGATGGTTTCTCACCCCCAATGCCGAAGTCGGCGGCGCTTTTGCTCTACAAATGCCCGCCATGGGCAACTAGACACTGTCGCCAACGCCGATCATCCAGGACGCAGCTATGTTGTCTGCCATCGTTTATGGCCGAAATGACGGGTACAGTTACGAACTGAACCGCACAACGGCACTGGGGCTGAACCAGCTTGCGCAGCAGCTGATCGTTGGGCGCAACGAAATTCTGTTCGTTGATTATGCCATACTGCTTCTTCCAGCGGTAATAAGTTTGTTCAGTCACACCAATCTGCCGGATCGCATCCAGACGCGGCATGCCTTGTCCTGTTAGAACCTCAACTTGCCGTAACTTCGTAACAATATCTTCGGGCTTGGGTCGCTTGTTTGCCATCTCAGATCCTCCGATTTCCTAATCATAGGGGCGGACCAATTCAAAGGGGGAATACCAGCGCCAAGTAAGGCGAATTTTGAGACCGGCAATCGCCGCAAGTTTTTGCGCCGTATAACCAGACTGCTTCAGTCTGGTCCGACGTCGCTTTCAATCTCGGCATTCCGCCCATCCACGACAGGGAGGGAAACAGACGAACGGGATGCGCGACGATCAACGGCGTCATGCCGCGACCGGAGATCAGCGATAAGACAGCGACGCCCAAAGCAGCGTGACGCCAAAGAGAACGGCTGCGGCGGGGATGGCGGATACGAAGAGCATGGCGAATTCCTTTCCTGCTTCAGAACATGAAACAAGAATGCACCGTCAGCCAGCGCCCGCTTTGATCGAGATCAAATGATCAGCAGAAAGTCGCGCGCCAGCCCCAGCCCACAGGCGGATCAGCCGCGCGGGCTGACAGGCGGGTTGCGAAAGCTGGTTGGCGCAAACGGCTTGGTCAGCGCGCATTCCACAAGTTCCAGACGATCCTGACCATAAAACGGGTCACCATCGACCACATAGGTAGGCGAGCCAAAGATCGCGCCCGCCTCCGCTGCAGCTGAGTTGTCGCGCAGCCCCTCTTGAACCCTATCCGATGCAGCCTCAGCCAGCAGGACGATGGGGTCATGACCCAATTCGGTGGCGACAGCCGTTAGCGTGTCTCTGTTCGACAGGTCAGCGTCGTCGCGCCAGTGCACCTCCAACAGGCGATGCGCCATCTGATCAGTGGGCGCACCGCTTTCGCCCAGCGCGATGATAATGCCCGAGGCCAGGCTGTAATCCGCGTCATGGTAGGCCGGGCGGAAGGATACGATTTCTACGTCACGATGTTCCGCCCAGCGTTCGATCTCTCGCCCAAAGAAATAGTTGACGTGGGCCTGGGTGCGAGCGCGAAACGGCAAACTGCCCTGCGCTTCGACCACCGGGGTCAGCAGGATCGGTTTATGTATCAGCGTCACATCATGCGCTGCGCAGATCTGTGCCAGCCGGGCGGATCCGATATAGGCGTAGGCTGAATGGGCGGAGTAGTAGTATTCAATCACAGACATCAGATTGCCTTCTCAAATTGACGCTGACGCATTGAGGCCAGGAATGTCCAAGTTAACCGATGTTTAGTGCCGGAAGTGCCGCATCCCCGTAAACACCATCGCCAGCCCCAGTTCATCCGCCGCCGCGATCACTTCGTCGTCACGCATTGATCCGCCAGGCTGGATAAGGGCGGTTGCGCCCGCCTCAGCCGCGGTGATCAGACCGTCGGCGAACGGAAAGAAAGCGTCCGAGGCGACTACGGCGCCTTTCACCGGACTTTGAGGCAGGCCTATCGCCTCGGCCATATCTTCGCCTTTGCGAGCGGCGATGCGGGTTGAATCAACGCGGCTCATCTGACCTGCGCCGACACCGACCGTTGCGCCATCTTTGGCGTAGATGATCGCGTTGGATTTCACGTGTTTGGCGACCGTCCATGCGAACAGCAGATCGCTCAGCTCAGCCTCTGTCGGAGCGCGCTTGGTCGCCACTTTCAAGTCGTCCGCCGTGACCCGGCCATTGTCGCGATCCTGCGAAAGGTAACCGCCCGCCACTTGTCGCCAAGTGAGGCCCGGCGCAGATGGATCAGGCAGCGCGCCGGTTGTCAGAAGTCGCAGCTTCTTTTTCTTTGCAAAGACGGCTTTGGCTGCGTCATCGGCGTCTGGTGCGATCACAACCTCGGTGAAGATCTCAACGATCTTTTCCGCAGTTGCGCCATCCAGTGTCTGGTTCAGCGCGATGATCCCTCCAAAGGCGGAGGTGCGATCACAGTCAAAGGCCCTCTCATACGCCTCGGCCAGCGTGGCGCCGGTGGCGACGCCGCAAGGGTTGGCGTGCTTGATGATGGCGCAGGCGGGGCCGTTTGCGGGATCGAACTCGGCGGCCAGTTCAAATGCCGCGTCAGTGTCGTTGATGTTGTTGTAAGACAGCTCTTTGCCCTGATGCTGGCTCGCTGTTGCGACGCCGGGGCGGTCCGAGCCGTCGGTATAGAACACCGCCGACTGGTGCGGGTTTTCGCCATAGCGCAGCTTCTGCGCCAAGGTTCCGACGACGGCGCGGCGGCGGGGCGCAGGTTCGCCGATCGCGCCGGCCATCCATGTAGACACGGCGGCGTCGTAGGCGGCGGTTCGGGCATAAGCGATCTGCGCCTGACGCTGGCGGAAGGTCAGCGACGGGCCGCCTGCATCCATTTCCTCCAGAACGGCGCCATAATCTTCGGCGTCGACCACGACGGTGACAAAGGCGTGGTTTTTTGAGGCGGCGCGGATCATTGCGGGGCCGCCGATATCAATGTTTTCGATGCAGTCGTCATATCCTGCGCCCGCCGCCACGGTCGCTTCGAAAGGGTAAAGGTTCACGACTAGCAGATCGATCGCCTCGATGCCATGCGCCTCCATCGCCGCCTGATGACCAGCATCATCGCGCAGGGACAAAAGCCCGCCATGAACCATCGGGTGAAGCGATTTGACCCGGCCATCCATCATCTCAGGAAAGCCCGTCAGATCAGCCACATCCCGCACTGCCAGACCTGCTTCGCGCAGCGCTTTCGCCGTGCCCCCGGTGGACACCAGATCGACACCGCGATCCGACAGCGCCTTGCCGAACTCAATCAGGCCGGTCTTGTCGGAAACAGAGATGAGGGCGCGCTTGATGGGCGCGGGCTGGTCGGTCATGGCGGTCGCTCCGTTTAAGAGCCGCCAGATCGGATCAATCGGCGGCGGTCTCGGCCAGATCGCGGGGGGCCGGTTTTTCCGGCTCGGCCCGGCGGAAGGCCCATTTAACGACGCCGGAATACTCTTTCGCTTCGCCCCTGACCACGATCTGTTTTGTCGCGCGCGGACGGGCGCGCCGATCGTCTAGGTAAACGCTGTCCTCAATCGTCAGTTCGCCGCCCAACTGGCGCATAATCCACAGATCGCCTGACGGCGACCTCAGTCGCACAGCCCTGCCCGCAAGGAAGACATCCGCCTCCACATGCGGATGCAGGTGAAAACGTATGGCGAATGGCACGCACATACGATCCATCCGACCCGCGGCGATGTCAAAGGACGCGCGCGGCCCCGCTCCTTCGGCAGTGACGCTGTCTTCGCCACGGAAATCACCGCCATCAGCGCTGAGCGACAGGCGGCGGCGGTGGATCAGGCCGTGGGTGGCGAGGTAGCCGTCATGGCTCGCCATCAGGCGGACGCCAGATGCATCCTCTTCCCGTACGCATTCTAGTTCGCGGGCGCCAGCCAGCAAAAGCGGCGCCCCGCCTCTGCGCGTGATCAGACGGGATGACGACATGTCTTCTATCGTCAAACCACTGTGCGCGGCTGTCGCGCGGGCGGCGGTGCGCCATTCGTCGCCAAAGTCTGCGCCGGGGCCGCAATTGACGATCATCGGGCGGCGACCAACCGACGCTTCAAAACAGAAGGCGCTTGCGTGAAACGCCTCAGCCTCAGCCCCCTTGCCAATGACGCCACCGTCAAAGATCACCGTCGATCGCGCGGTGGAAATGCGGTGATAACCCATGCATTCGAATATGCGCTGATCAGGACGGACGCCGGATGCGACCAACGCCCGGTCGATGCGTTCCAGGTCGCCAGACCCGCCACCATGGAACCGGGCCAGCGCGCCATCGCCCAAGCGCATTGCGCGGATGGCGGGCGCGATGCGCTGTATCGCGGCGGCGTGGTCAGGTGATGGCACCATACCGTTTTCGGCCAGCGATTGTGAGGCCCAGACGAGGATCGCGAACACCTCGAACAGATCCTGCGGGCTGCGGCTGTCTAGCCCGCCATCGGGCCGGATCCGCAATTTGCCTTCCTTACCCAACGCTGCGATGCCTTCGCGCATGACGCCGCCGCCAGCGCCTTCCAGCGCCAGCCCGGCGTAGATCAGGCCGGCCGCCGCCTGGAAGCGCGGCAGGCCCGCTGGGGCCGTCGCCCAGCGCCGACGCAGAAACCGCGTTTGCCGTCCAATTGATCGAAAGAACACCTTTGAACGCGTCGACCCGGCGCTGTTCAGAAGAACCGGCGCATGGCAAATCCACCGCGCCAACCGCCTGCCAGTCAGGTCAGGCCGCCAACCGGGCCCCGCACCAGACCCATAGCGGTCAATCCAATCCCACAGCCAGCCAATCAGCTTGGCGCGATCCGCCGATTCCGCAGCCGCGACCGCATGGTCAAGCCAATCAAATCCCTGCAGCGCGTTTTCCCATGACGCAGAAGGCGGCGTGATATCCCAGGGCGTCTGATCGCGCGCTTCGACCATCGCGCCACCCAAGTGAAGGAGGCCCGAAGCAAGCCGCCGCGCCATCAGGTCATCGCCGGTCCATAGTGGTGCCGGGCTGGTCACTAAGCCCGAGGTTGAACGCCCAACAAGGCTGAGCCGCGAATGCAGGCGGTCGCCCGCACTGGGGACGCTACGCACAGATTTGGGGACGCCTTGCGCCTTGCTCGCCATGATCCGCTCGATTTCTTGTTGTTATTAGTCGCGATTTTACCGCTGATTTAGGGGCGGTGTCACGCTGATCGTTGCGCACGAATGGCGAAAAAGCCGTCCATCCCCCCCAATTCGGGCCAGAAGGACGGCTTTGTCCGCAGATTTCCATCTTCGGTCACAAGATCAGCGTCGCCCACCTCTTCAACGTGGATTGGGATGTGCGTCGCATCAGGGTGAGCGTCAAGGAACGCTTCGGCCTGATCTTCGCCTTCCATCCGGGTCATCGAACAGACGCAGTAGATCAGCGCCCCACCGGGCGCCACACGGCCCCAGGCGGCGGCGAGCAGGAGTTTCTGCAATTCAGCCAGACGGCCAATGTCGTCTTCGCTGCGGATCGAGGGCAGCTCCGGATGCCGCCGGATGGTCCCGGTGGCGGAACAGGGCGCATCCAGCAACACCAGATCAAAGGTCTGCTTGGTCCATGTCAGCGCGTCTGCGGTGACCAGGCGGGCAGTCAGGCCAGTGCGTTTCAGGTTCTCGCCCACCCGCTTGATCCGCTGGGCGGAACTGTCCAGCGCCGTCACGTCCCACCCGGCGTTCGCCAGCTGCATGGTTTTGCCGCCCGGCGCAGCGCACAGATCCAGCGCGCGGCCGACGCCCTTGCCTTCAGGCAGGCCCGCAAGGCGTGCAGGCAGAGCGGCGGCGGTGTCCTGCACCCACCAATCACCCGTGTCAAATCCTTCCAACCCCGTGACAGCGCCAGGCCGCGTCAGCCTGACCGAACCGGTTGGCGTCACAATGCCGCCCAGACGTTTGGCCCATGCGGCGGGATCAGATTTGACAGTCAGATCAAGAGGCGCGTCCCGCAGCTGGGCTTTCAGGATTTTCAGCGCGCCCGCTTTGCCCCAATCGGTTTTCATACGCCGCCAGCCGTCATCGGTGGCCGAATGACGGGCATGGTTCATCTTCTCCCAGATCGGGGCGCCTTCGGCCGCCACCTTGCGCAGAATGGCATTGATAAACCCACCCGCAAGCGTGGTGTGCTTGCCGGCGTGCGCCAACGACACAAGGCTGTCGACCACACCAAACGCAGCCTCACCCATCACCATCAGCTCAACCACTCCAAGGCGCAGGATCATGCGCACATCTTCACGCGGCGGCTTGTTGGCGAACTGATCGATCATCTGGTCGGCGCTGCCGATCCAGCGCAGAACTTGCTTGGCCAGCGTCATCGCACGGGCGCGGTCCGCGCCTTGCAGCGCCTTGGTCAGGGCGCGCTCTTCCAGCATCTGGCCATCTTTAAGCGTCGCTGTGATTAGCTTGAGCGCGGCAGCGCGGGCGGCGAGGTTCGGGGCCTTCAGGTCAGGGCGCGCTGCGGTCACCATGGGCCGTCGCCGTCACGCGGGATCGACGGGCGCCCAAACCGGCGCGTTTCCGCAGCGCGCGTTTCGGTAAGCGCGCGGCCCGCCATTTCCTCCAATGCGGCGATGCGGTTTTCCATGCTGGGATGAGTGGAAAACAACTTGTCCGCCCCGCCGCCATCGAGTGGGTTCATGATGAACAGATGGGCCGAAGCCGGATTGCGTTCCGCGGTTGGCATCTGGATACGGCCTGCATAGGCGCCGATCTTGGCCAACGCCGACGCGAGCCAGAGGGGATTGCCGCAAATCTCAGCCCCTTCGCGGTCAGCAGCGTATTCGCGGGTCCGGCTGATGGTCATTTGCACCAGGCTCGCCGCCAACGGGGCTAAGATCATGACCGCCAATGCGCCGATGAACCCGGCGGCGCCGCGGTTGCCACGGAAGAAGATAGCGAACTGCGACAGAAACCCGATGGCGCCTGCGATCGTGGCCGCGACGGTCATAATCAGCGTGTCGCGGTTTTTGATATGCGCCAGCTCATGCGCCATGACGCCGGCGAGTTCCTCCGTCGACAACAGTTTGATGATGCCAGTCGTCGCGGCGACGGCCGCGTTTTCGGGGTTTCGGCCCGTGGCGAACGCATTCGGCTGATCGGAATGGATGATATAGACGGCCGGCGTCGGCATCCCGGCGTTCTGGGCAAGTCGATCAACCATATCGTATAGCTGCGGCGCGCCAGACCGTGTGACGGGTTCAGCGTTATGCATCCGAAGCGCCAGCTTGTCCGAGTTCCAGTAGGCGTAGCCGTTCATGCCCGACGCTATGACAAAGGCGATCGCCGCCCCGCCCATGCCGCCCAGCAGAAAACCTGCGCCCAGAAAAAGGGCGGTCATCGCGGCCAGTAGAATCGCCGTTTTGGCGTAGTTCATCTTTCTATCCTGTTTTGCATCGGCTGAACGCGGCCAGCCTGTTGGTCGGCGCAGGCCGCGCGACCCTTTTGCAGTGGCGAACAGCCGAACATCGCAATACGTTCCCGTGAGCCGCCGTTACACTCAAACGACGCACGCTGACCATTTACGTATCGGAGGATATATGCCTCAGTCGCCAGACGATAAAGAGCACAAACTCGCCGAAGCCGCAAAACGCGCGCTAGAAGAAGCCGCTGAGCGTAAGAAAGCAGCGAAACCACAGGACCTGCCGACCGAACTGGGCGGCCGCGACGGTCCGGAACCCACACGCTTTGGCGATTGGGAAAAAGACGGCGTCGTCACCGATTTCTGAAGGCACAGGCAAATTATCAGATAAGGTGCCCCGGACTGTTGCGTGAGTTGCAAGTGACCCGATCTTTTTTTGCACTGCGGCAAACAAATGCCCAATCGGGCTAGACGCGGGGCCTGATACTTTTAGTATCACCGGCAGATCTCGCCCTGACCCTACGAAAAAGGGGCGAATCTTTAACGACAAGGAGAAGTCAATGCGAACCAAAACGCTGCTTGGCGTATCGCTTGTGGCCCTGATGGCCGCCAGCCCCGCGCTCGCCGAAAACGCCCTGCGATGGACCAGCCAGGGCGACGCCCTGACCATGGATCCACATTCGCAGAACGAAGGCCCAACCATTGCGATGAACGGCCAGATCTACGAATCGCTCGTCACCCGTGACGCCGCCCTCGTCTTGCAGCCAGAACTGGCTGAAAGCTGGGAAGCCGCCGCCGATGGCTGGACGTTTAACCTACGCAAAGGCGTGAAATTCCACGACGGATCTGCCTTCACTGCTGAGGACGTCGTCTTCTCGTTCGCCCGCGCGAACCACGAAGCGTCCGACTACAAAGAGCAGGCGAAAAACGTCGTCGAAGTTCAGGTGATCGACGACCACACCGTCAAACTGATGACGTCTGGTCCTAACCCGATCCTGCCGAACCAGCTGACTTCGATCTTCATGATCGACAAAACCTGGGCGGAAGCGAACAGCGTCGTGAACCCGCAGGATTTCAAAGCCAAAGAAGAAACCTATGCGGTCCGCAACGCCAACGGCACTGGCCCGTTCAAACTGGTCAGCCGCGCACCTGATGAACTGACAGTTCTAGAAGCGCATGATGGTTGGTGGGGCAAAGGTCAGTTCCCGGGCAATATCGACAAGATCGAATACCGACCAATTACGAACGCCGCGACCCGCGTTGCAGCTTTGCTGTCTGGCGAAGTTGACTTCGTTCTAGATCCGCCGCTGCAGGACCTCAAGCGCATTGAAAGCGCAGATGGCCTGAACGTCAGTACCGTCGCACAGATCCGTTCGATCTTCCTCGGTATGGATCAGGGCGTTGACGAACTGCGGTCTTCGAACATCAAGGGCAAGAACCCGTTCAAGGACCTGCGCGTTCGCAAGGCGATCAACCTCGCCATCGACAAGGAAGCCATTCAGCGCGTCGTGATGGAAGGGCTTTCCTTCCCAACCGGCATGATCACGCCTCCGGGCGTTCTGGGCAACACGCCTGAGAATGATCCGTCCTATGGATTTAACGTCGACGAGGCGAAGGCCCTGATGGCCGAAGCTGGTTACGGCGACGGTTTCTCGGTGCAGCTGGACTGCCCGAACAACCGTTACAACAACGACGAGAAAATCTGTCAGGCCGCTGTTGCGATGCTTGCCAAGATAGGTATCGACGTGAAGCTGGACGCAATCCCCAAGGCGCAGCATTTCCCGAAAATCCAGAAGCGTGAGACCGACTTCTACATGCTGGGTTGGGGCGTTCCGACGCTCGACAGCCACTATGTCTTCTCATACCTCCTCGATGGCGACGGTTCTTGGAACGCGACCGGCTACAACAACCCAATTGTTGACGCTGTCACCTCGGCCATCGTGACGGAAATCGACATTCCGAAGCGGACTGCAATGATGGACGCCGCCTGGACCCAGGTGAAAGCGGACATGCCGTATGTGCCGATCCACCACCAGGTGCTGGCATGGGGCATCGCGGATGGCTTTGACATCCCTATAGCTGCAGATGATGCGGTTCGCCCGCGTTTCATCGTCAAGAACTAAGACCTAACGCCGGGGCGACTGATGTCGCCCCGGCGCCTCCTTCGGGGCCCAGTCCATGTTCGCATTTATCCTGAAACGACTGGCGCAGTCCCTGCTGGTCATGGCGGTGGTTTCGGCCATCAGCTTTTCGCTGTTCAACTTTGTCGGCGACCCAGTCAACAATATGGTCGGCCAGGACGCGACCCGCGAACAGCGGATCGAAATTCGCCAGCAGCTTGGCTTGGACGACCCCATTCTGGTTCAGTATTCCCGCTTTATGAGCAACGCCCTGCAAGGGGATTTCGGCCTGTCTTATCGGATCAAACGCCCGGTGGACGAACTGATTTTCGAACGCCTTCCTGCGACGATCGAACTGGTGTTCGTATCCGCCATCATCGCGCTGGTGGTTGGCATTGGCCTTGGCGTTTACACCGGGATCAGGCGCAATTCCTGGATATCGCGCACGGTCCTGTCGACGTCGCTTGTTGGCGTGTCCCTGCCTACCTTCATCATCGGCATCGCGCTGATTTACCTGTTTGCCGTGATCCTGCGCTGGCTGCCATCTTCGGGCCGCGGCGGCACGGTTGATCTGGGCTGGTGGAAGACGTCCTTCCTGACCGTCGACGGCTGGCGGGCGATCATCTTGCCTGCTTTCACGCTGTCGCTGTTCCAGCTGACGCTGATCCTTCGTCTTGTCCGGGCGGAGATGATGGAGGTGATGCGCACCGACTACATCAAATTCGCCCGTGCGCGCGGACTGGCGGAACGGTCAATCAACTTTGTCCACGCGCTGCGCAATACGCTTGTCCCCGTGATCACGATCATCGGTCTGAACATTGGCGGCCTGATCGCGTTTTCGGTGATTACCGAAACTGTGTTTCAGTGGCCTGGCACCGGGCTGATGTTCATTCAGGCGGTGGACTTTGTCGATGTGCCGATCATGGCGGCTTACCTGGTGTTCGTCGCGCTTCTGTTCGTGATCATCAACCTGATCGTCGACATTCTCTATTTCGTGGTCGATCCACGCATCCGGTTGGGAGACTGACGCATGACCGACCGTCCCGTGAACGCCCCGATGACCCGCTGGCAGCGCATCAAGGACAACGACATCTACTGGTCGTTCGTCAATTCGCCCGGCGCCATGATCGCAGCCGCGATCACACTTGGCTGCATCGTCGCTGTCTTCGCCGCGCCGATCATTGCGCCATTCAACCCGTTCGATCCGTCGCAGATCTCCCTCTGGGACGGCAAGCTGCCGCCTGCATGGGTCGAAGGCGGGCAGTCGCAATATATCCTCGGCACTGACAACCAGGGGCGCGATATGCTGTCGACCATCCTCTATGGCGGGCGACTGTCCGTTCTGGTGGGCATCGCGGCGGTGTGTCTGGGCATGGTCCTCGGCGTCTCGCTGGGCGTGATCGCCGGGTATGTCGGCGGCGCTTTGGATGCCGTGATCATGCGGATCGCTGATGTGCAGTTGACCATTCCCGGGATTCTGCTGGCGATCCTGATCAACGGGATCGGCCGGGCGGTTCTGCCGCTGGAACTGCGCGAGGAATTCGCGATCTACGTCGTGATCTTCGCCATTGGCCTGACCGACTGGCCTCAATTCGCCCGCGTCGCCCGCGGCGCAACGCTGGTTGAGGCAAACAAGGAATATGTGCAGGCCGCCCGCGTGATCGGTCTGCCTAGCTGGCTGATCATGTTGCGGCACATCCTGCCCAACACGCTGCGCCCGGTGCTGGTCATCGCGACCATCGGCCTGGCGCTGGCGATCATCGCGGAAGCGACGCTCAGCTTTCTGGGACAGGGCATTCCGCCAACCACGCCGTCGCTGGGCACGTTGATCCGCGTCGGGAACGAATACCTGTTCTCTGGCCTGTGGTGGATCACCTTCTTCCCGGCGATCGCTCTGGTCGTTCTGGTGTTTGCAGTTAACCTTCTGGGCGACTGGATGCGCGACGCGCTTAATCCGAAACTGCGGTAAGTCTTTTTTGGCGCGCTGCCGCGCGCGATGTCTCCGACGGGGATATTTGAGGAACAAAGATGAGTGAGCTTCTTCAGATCAATGATCTCGACGTCGAGTTTCCTACGCGGCGTGGCACGGTAAAGGCTGCGCGTGGCGTTTCGCTGACCGTGAAACCGGGCGAGGTTTTGGGATTGGTCGGCGAATCCGGCGCTGGCAAATCGACCATCGGAAACGCGATCATCGACTTGTTGGAACGGCCGGGCCGCGTCGCGGGCGGATCAATCCTGTTCGAAGGTGAGGAACTGCGCGGACGGTCCGAGGATGAAATGCGCAAGGTGCGCGGGGACAAGATCGGGATGATCTTTCAGGATCCGCAAACCTCGCTCAATCCGCTGTTGACCATCGGTGCGCAGCTGGTGGAGACGATTGAAAAAACGACCAACCTGAAGGGCACCAAAGCCGACAGTCGGGCGATTGAGCTGCTGGAGGCTGTTGGCATCACCGAGGCCCGCGCGCGGCTGAAAGCCTATCCGCATCAGTTTTCCGGCGGCATGCGCCAGCGGGTCGTGATTGCACTGGCGCTGGCTGGCGACCCCGACCTGATTATCGCGGATGAGCCGACGACAGCGCTGGACGTGTCGATCCAGAAACAGATCCTGGATCTGATCAAAAAGCTCTGCCGCGAACGCGACCTGGGCGTCATCATCGTCACCCACGACATTGGCGTTATCGCCGAAATCGCTGACCGCGTCTGTGTGATGTATCGCGGCGAGGTGGTTGAAACCGGGCCGGTCGAACAGATCCTTGGCGCGCCGTCCCATGAATACACCAAGTCTCTGATCGCCGCCGTGCCGCGCGCTGATACGCGGTTGGATCGTTTCACGTCCGTCGACTACATCGAAGGCGGCGACGACGTTCGCCGCCGGATCGACATCAAGACCCACTGGCTGGGCGAGGCGCGGTCTGAGCCCAGCAGCAAGGCGGCGATTGAGGTTGAGAACCTGAACCTCAGCTTCACTCTGCAAAAGGCCGTGCTGAAAAAGAACCGCAAGATGCTTAAGGCGGTCGACAATGTGTCGTTCACCGTCAAGCAGGGCGAAGTATTTGGTCTGGTCGGCGAATCCGGATCAGGCAAGTCGACCGTGGCGCGCCTGATCGCCGGGCTTTACCGTCCTGACAGCGGGATGATCCGCGTACAGGGCACGGACGTGACCACCAATCCGAAATCGGCCGAGGCGCGAGAAGCGCGGCGCGCCGTTCAAATGATTTTCCAGGACCCCTATTCATCGCTCAACGCGCGGATGCGGGTGATGGACGTGGTGGCGGAACCGATCCGGTTCTACAAAATGACCTCGTCCGAGGCCAAAACAAAGCAGATTGTTGGCGACTTGCTGGATCATGTCGGCCTGGGGGCGGAAGCGGCCATCAAATACCCTCATGAATTTTCCGGCGGCCAACGACAGCGCATTTCCATCGCCCGCGCGCTGGCCTCACGTCCCAAAATCCTGATCTGTGATGAGCCGACCTCTGCATTGGACGTCTCGGTGCAGGCAACCATCCTGAACCTTCTGAAGGATCTGCAGGAAGAGCTTGGCCTGACCATGTTGTTCATCACCCATGACCTGCCAGTGATCCGTCAGATGTCAGACCGAATCGCGGTGATGCGTCATGGTGCGATTTGTGAAATTGCAAACACAGATCAGTTATTCGCGGTGCCCAGTCACGACTATTCAAAACACCTGTTGGAACTGATGCCCCGGATGGACCTGCTGGGCGCTGCGGCGGAGTAAGACATGACTGATCGAGTGGTTGGCGTGATCGGGGGTTCAGGCCTCTACCAGATTGACGGAATGACCGGCGCGGAATGGCGCAAGGTCGACAGCCCGTGGGGTGCGCCTTCGGACGAACTGCTATTTGGAGAGCTTCACGGCGCCAAGCTGGTCTTTTTGCCCCGCCACGGTCGGGGCCACCGCCTGTCCCCGACAGACATCAACTATCGCGCCAATATCGACGCGTTGAAACGGGCAGGCGTGACTGAGGTGATCTCAGTCTCCGCCTGCGGGTCGTTCCGCGAAGAAATGGCGCCAGGCGATTTTGTCATCGTCGATCAGTTCATCGACCGCACGGTGAACCGCGAAAAATCGTTCTTTGGCGCGGGCCTGGTCGCCCATGTTTCCGTCGCTTACCCGACATGCCCACGGCTCGGCGATCTGTTGGAAGCAGCGTCAAACAAGACAGGCGTGACCACCTACCGCGGTGGCACATATCTGGCGATGGAGGGGCCGCAGTTTTCATCGCTGGCCGAATCCAAGATGTATCGCGAAGCATGGGGCGCCGACGTGATTGGCATGACCAACATGCCCGAGGCGAAATTGGCGAGAGAAGCTGAGCTTTGCTACGCCACCGTCGCCATGGTTACTGACTATGACAGCTGGCGGCCAAAATCGGGCGAAGTGGATGTGACTGAGATCATGAAGGTGCTCGCAGCCAACACCAAACACGCGGCGGAAATGATCGCGAATGTCGCGCCCGATCTGGCCGGCGCGCATGAGCCTTGCGAACATGGCTGCAACAATGCGCTGGAATTCGCTCTCATCACCGCGCCAGAAGCGCGCGACCCCGCGCTGGTCGCCAAGCTGGATGCAGTTGCGGGCCGGGTGCTCTGACGCTCACTTTCCGCCATCGAAACTGCTATAATGCGTGAATGAAAGCGTTTCTTATCGGTCTGACCACCCTTGGCGCCGCTGCAATCGCAGTGGCGGAAGACGCTTGGTGGCGTCATCAAGGCCTGTGCTTTGCGGTTGAGGCACCAGCCACCTTCACCATGACAACGTTGGCCGACGCTGTGGCTGATGACGGGCTAATGACCGTTCGGTTCGATGCGCCAAATGGCGAGATCGCTTTTTTCCTGCACGCCCCCCTTTGGGCCATGCCAACCAATGCGGTACAGGCAAAACCGGGCGAAATGCTGCTGGGCGAAAAGCGGTCAACGGTTCAGGGTGATCTGGTCACGTGGCGCACTTGGCGCGATCCCCAGACCGGCCGCCAGCGATCATTTCGGATGATCGAGGAAAGTGAAGGCGCATCGCTGACAATCTATGGCGTTGAATACGCCGATGCGGCGGTTCTGGCGCGATGGCGTCCCGCCTATCTGCGATTTGTCCGATCCGTACAGCGATTTGCTGATTAGCACGTAATGCTTTCACGTTTAGGTGGTATAATACATCCGCATTTTATCACGCTGGAGGTTTATCATGCGCACAAGCCCCGTTCGCATTCTGCAAGAATTTCTCGCCGCTGAATGGCTTTACACGGGCAAGATCGATGGTGATCGCGGCCCCAAGACCCATGCCGCAGCCAAGCAGCTGATCATCACGCGCAAGGACGAAATTGAAGGCGGCCCAGTCGATTGGTCGGGCAAGCGCAGCGCAGTGGCGGCCTATCAGCTCCATATCAAGGACAAGGGCATCGACGTCGGCGCGATTGATGGGCTTTGGGGCAGCCAGACGGAATTCGGCCATGGCGCGCTGAAAGAAATGCGCGAATTTGGCCAGCCGCAATTGTGACGCGATATCATTACGGATGACGAAAACCCCCATGACTGGCCGTTGGACACGCGCGATCAGGGCAATCTGAGAGCGTTCTATGGCGCACCGGGGAACTCCGACTGCACAAGGGGCAAAGTGATCTGCCCCTGGCCGCTGAAACTGGCGTGGGACAAGTCGAAAACTGTCAGCCGCATCAGCTGCCACATCAAAGTGGAGGCGAGCCTCGATCGCGTCCTGCAAGCCGTCGCGACCAAATATTCCGGTGCTGAGATTGAAGAGCTTGGCCTAGACCTCTTTGGCGGTTGCTTCAACAAACGCAAGAAAAGGGGCGGATCCACCTGGTCGACCCATAGTTGGGGCATGGCGCTGGATTTCGATCCGGCGCGGAAACGTTTGAAAGGGGCGCGCGATCGCGCGTCATTCGCCCGCCCTGAATACATCCCGTGGTGGGAATGCTGGGAAGCCGAGGGTTGGGTCAGCTTGGGGCGTGAGCGGAATTTTGACTGGATGCACGTGCAGGCCGCCAAGATCTGACGCCATCACACATGAACAGCGAATATTGCGGTCCTGGCCTGCCGGGGCGATAACGGGCGTCGCCTGCTGAGGAGAGCACCATGATCAGACCGCCGCGCAAGACCGTTCGCGACTACATCCGCACGATCCCGGACTTTCCAGAACCCGGGATCATGTTTCGTGACGTGACCACGTTGTTCGGCGATCCGCGAGGGTTTCGCATGGCGATTGACCTCCTCCTCCACCCCTATACGGGGATGCAGATCGATCACGTTGTGGGCTTGGAGGCGCGTGGTTTTATCCTGGGCGGCGCGGTCGCGCATCAGCTGTCAGTCGGGTTCACGCCGGTTCGCAAAAAGGGCAAGCTGCCCGGCAAGACCATCGAGCAATCGTACAAGCTGGAATACGGTGAGGCGACGATCGAGCTGCATGATGACGCGATCCAAGCCGGCGATCAGGTGCTGGTGGTGGATGATCTGCTGGCGACCGGCGGCACCGCGGCGGCGGGTGTGAACCTGATTGAGCGGCTGGGCGGCGAAGTCATCGCATGCGCTTTTGTCATCGACCTGCCAGATCTGGGCGGGCGCAAACATCTGGAAGGCATGGGCCTGACCGTGGATGCGTTGTGCGAGTTTGAGGGCGACTAACGCGGTAGCCAATCATATTGCGCCAATCTGATCAGATGAAAATCTAGAGCCATCTGACAGCGCATTGGCCCTCAGACAAGATCGCCGTATTCGGCCTTGTTGGTTTCAACGATATTCACGCGCATGAAGTTGACGAAGGCTTTCACACGGGCATGCATCAACTTTCCTGGCGGACGTACCGCCCAAATCTTTGATTCCTGAAAGATCCAATAATCAGGCAGCACTCTGACCAACCGTCCCGCGCACAGATCAGCGGCGCAGTGCCATAGCGACGAATGGCCGATGCCGACCCCGGCACGCACCCAATCCGCCATGGCGTCGCCGAGGTTCACCGAAACGGGGCCCGAAATGGCAATTTCGCTGCTTTCGCTTTTGTCGGATTGCAGGCGCCAGGTGCGCATGGCCCCCAGCGGAATACAGGCGTGGCTCAAAAGATCACCAGGTGATTCAGGGCGGCCCGCCCGGGCCAGGTAATCCGGCGCGGCGACCAGAACGCTGGGATTGTCGTCGATCTTCTGCGCAAGCAGGCTGGATGGTGCAAGATCGCCGATGCGGAACGCCAGATCATAGCCCTGATGCACGATGTCGATGACAGCGTCCGTCAGGTTCAGATCTAGCGTCACCTCCGGGTGCAAACGCAGAAATTCAGGCACGAACGGCACGATATGCGACCGCCCGAACGAGGCGGAGGCGGTGACCCGCAGCCGGCCAAAAACCGACTTGGCGTTATAGGACAGGACGCTGCGCGCCTCTTCGACATTCTCAAGAATGCCGCGGGCGTGGTCCAGGAAAACCTCGCCATCCGGGGTCAGCGACACTGACCTTGTGGTGCGGTTCAGCAGCTTGACCTCCAAATCCGCTTCCAACGCCTGAATGCGCTGCGAGGCGTTGGTCGACGATAGATTGAATTCAGCCCCCGCCTTGCCGATAGCGCCAAGTTCCACCACCCTGACGAAGAGCTGAAGATTGCGGATATCAAAGTTCATCGCGCCATCTATCCCAAAATTCGGGATGGTGTCGCCCTGTTTTCAGTGAATGCGAACGCAAGCCAATCATTTAATCTTTTCGCGTCCGCAAGCCAAAAGTCATGCAGATCCTTTTGACACGCTTCGCGGGGGTCAAGACGTTGCTTCACTCGTCTTGGGCTGCTGCGCCTTCAGACGCGGATCTGAGGGCGCAGCACTTAATTTCGGCCCCAGAACTTGTCTTTCACAACAGCATCACGGGGGCCGTCAAGCGTTTGCGCGATCAGCGGCGTTCTCACATTCCACACGCTTTCATCCAGCGAGGCGATCGATGCATTAACGTCATACGAAAACGCACGACATGACGATGACACCCGGCCGGCGCTGTCACCAGCTTGATTGGTCACGGCCCAAAACTCCGTCTGTGGCGCCAATGGCGCACCTTCAATTTCGACGGGTTTTAGGCGGCGGGTCGGCGATTGGCTTGCGCGCAGCGCGTCGCACCCCAGGCAGCCAACGTCGCGGCTCATCTCGCACATCTTGTCTAAACCAGCCTCAAACGGCGTCATGTCAGCGGTGATATCCGACAGGAATGACAGCATTCCCGCCTCTATCCGGCCTGATTGCGATGGAATGCCCGCCCGCAAATCCATGGACTTGCCAGCCTCAAACAACTGGTTCCATAGCAGATCACCGCCGGTTAAGCGATCGAAATACAATTCGAATCCGCCTTGCGCCGAAAACCCCAATCTGGCCAGCAACATTGGCTGACCGTTTACGTCGATCCGCATGTGGCAAAAGAGCTTCAGGTCGCGCACGGCGTCGCCCCAAAGATGGCTGGCCAAGTCGTCTGCCCGCGGCCCCCGGATCGCCAACGGAAACATCATCGGGTCGCGCACGACGACATCCAATCGCAAGGCTGCTGCGACGCCCTTGTAGAAAAGGATCTGATCACTGTCGGAAATCGACACCCAGAACCAGTCTTCATCTACTTTCACCAGTACTGGATCATTGGTCATGCACCCCTCGCCATCAACCGTCGGGATGTAGAAGCATTGATCATCCTTCATCCACGCCAAATCGCGGGGCGTGGACATCTGAACCAGCTTTGCTGCGTCCGGTCCCACGATTTCGATCTGCCGCTCGCAGCCAACATCCCAGACCTGCACGGCAGACTTAAGGTGATGGTATTGATCCTCCGCCTTGGTGAAGCCGGTTGCGATCAGGGTGTTGTTGTAGACGAAATATCCTTTCGCGCCAGGGGCATGGCTCCGCCCCCAGAACGGGGATTTTTGCATACGCACGGCCAGCGGCATCGTCGTGGTGATGACGTTCATTTCGATTGCCAGAAAGAGGGTGTTGCGCCCAAAAGCCGCCTGCGCGGAACGCAGGCGGCATTGATCATGTCGCGGTGGTTTACATCATCCCGCCAGCGTCTTTGTCTTCGCCCGCCTGTGCGGCGTAGATTGAGGTATATCCCTTGGACCAATCCGGCGGGATCTGGCATGGGCGCGGATCATGGTGGACCCAGGTCACAGGCTCCCCACGCACAACCTTGTAGGCGTTGACGGTTGGTGATGGGTGCGGCGTATACGCCTTTGCGTCTGCGGATGTGTAGCAGTTCAGCAGCAAGGGGCGCGGCATCGGGTTCTTTGATGCAGGCGAATAGTGCAGCGTCCGCGCGTTATGCACCGTGATCGACCCCGCCTTGCCAGGCATGTATTCGACGCGGGACGTATCCACACCAGCGGCGTCTTCGTCTGACAGCATGCCAGTCCAGTTTCCCTGATCGTCATATTGATCATAGAGCGGCTCATCATGGCTGCCCTTCAAGGCCGCCAGCGGGCCGTTCGTCATGTCCGTATCCGCGAGATAACAACCGATGGTCAGGACGTTGTAGTTGGTGTGCGGGAAAAACTGGATGTCCTGATGCCATTTGACCGTATCGGACGCATCGAACCATTTGAAGTTCAGTTTTGAATGATGGAACACAACGTTCGGCCCCACCAGATCGGCGGCTACATCCGCCATCAGCCCTGTTGAGAAATTCCAATAGGTGTCGTGCTGGATGTCTGGCGACTTCAGACGGCGCAGCACCGGGCTTTCCGCCGAATGCCCCGGACCGATGTCATAGACGTCGCCTGATTCAGTCTCGGCCCGGCTCTTGTCCTGAAACTCCGCCGTGACTTGCTGCAATTCGGCCAGTACGTCCTTTGGCACGATCTCTTCGACGTTGGTGAAGCCGTCTGTGAAATACTTTTCACGCTGCGCGGCTGTCAGCACCCGAGCGGGGTGTTTCAGGATTTCTTCGGGGGTCATGAGGATGCTCCTTCACTCAGGCCAAACAGCGCTAACATCGCTTCGGCAGATTTCTGTAAATCGTATTCAGGCGCCCAGTCCCAATCTTGGACGGCGCTGGCGTCGATGATCTGTTTCGGACGATCGCGCATCCTTGCGTCCAGCATCGGATGGGGATCGTAGGTGCAACCAAACCCCTGCCAGCGCGATTTGATGACATCCTCAACATTGCCAGCGGAGGCGAAAAAGCTATGCAGGTTATAGGCGTGTTTCGTCAGGCGATCCCGATCCGCCAGCGCAATCTCGGTGATGCTGCGGACGACATCATTGAGGAAAATGGTCGACATGCCGACATTGCGCGCGTCGGGAAAGGTGAAAGGCCGCCCTTCCGCCGCCGCGAAGAAAGCGTGTGACGGATAGGCTGTGACGGCGCTTGCCGGCGCGAAGGGAGAAAAGACCAAAGGGAACCGCAGGCAGCGAAAATCCAGCCCGTGGTTGAGCTTGAAGTAGACGCCCATCCGCTCAACCGCCACCTTCGTCGCGCCATAGAACCCGTCGGGCCATTGTTCAGCGTCATCGGGAAGAGGGTCGCCCGCGTTGGGGCCATAGGTGCCGACTGTAGATGCAAAGACAAACGGGCCAGGCAGCTTTCGGTCCTGCGCCAGCCGCATCAGTTTGAACGATGCGGTTGCGTTAATCTCCCACGTTGCATCAAGGTCTGTTTCCGAGCTTCCAGACAGTAGCGAAGCAAGGTGGATGATCGCATCGGGCTCATGCGTGTCGAACACGTCACGCATCAACGCTGCGTCGCGGATATCGCCGACCACCTCAGCGCCGGGGCCGTCCTTTTCCGTACCGGGCAGATCGAAGCGCACAATCTCTATGCCGCCTGCTGACAGCCGCTGCGCGACGAGGTGACCAAGATTGCCATTTCCGCCAGTTATCAGGACCTTCTTCATCGAAGTCTCCTCACACCCGGCCATCGCGAACAACCGTCACCCGATTCATGCAGCGGTAGGCGGGCAGATAGTCGGCGACGGCGTAATGCTGCGTCACACGATTATCCCACATCGCCATGTCACCGGCTTTCCAGCGCCAGCGCATCTGATCTTCGGGCTTGTTCATATGCGCCGCCAACATGGTTTTTAGTGTGTTGGCGTCAGTCGTCGTCATGCCGTTGATATGGGTCGCGAACGCCTCGTTGAAGTTCAGGAACTTGCGACTCGTCGCGGGGTGCGCGTCGATCAGCGGCTTGATGCTGACGCCCATCTTGGCGAAGCCGTCCTTAATCTTCTCCGGACTTTCAGCGTAGGAATTGCGGAAATCACCAAAGTCATGGATCGCGTCCAGCTCAGCCAGATGCGCCTTCATCCCTTCAGACAGCCGGTCATAGGCGGCATAGTTGCTGGACCAGAGCGTATCGCCGCCGCTTTCGGGCACATGCCGCGCCACGAGGATGGAGGCAAAGGGTTGTTCCACCTTGTAGGTCAGATCGGTGTGCCAGCTGTCCGTGTCAGGCGGCCGATTGGCGTCGTTCTCCAGCACCATGATCCGGTCGTGACCCTCAACATGAGGGTAGAGAGGGTGCGGCGCGCCCAGCTCTCCGAACGCCTTTGCGAAGTCCAGGTGGGCTGAGGGCGTAATCTCCACCCCGCGAAAGAAGATCACCAGATGGTCAAGCAGCGCCTGATAGATCGCATCGTGCATGGCGGCGGGCAGCGGCGCTGAAAAATCGACGCCAGAGATGATCCCACCGATCGCAGGCGTGATCTTCTCGACGCTGATCATTACGTCCGCCCACCGCTGAGCGTGCGTCCCTCGGCTTTAAGCATCTTGTTGAGGATCTGGCGGACGAAGATGCCCGCGCCATCAGCGCCCAGCGTGACCTCAAGATAATCCATGCCGCGCGGGTCATCTGCGATCTGCTTTTGCATGATCTCCAGAAGGTGCTTGTCTTCGTCGAACGCAGCGACGATTGAGGCTTTGGTTTTTTCCGCGACCTCATCCGAAAGCGTCGGCACATCAAACGCCGCGCCCCAGAAATAATGCGTCCGCCCGCGCTGCGCCGGCGTCACGATATGGCAGCCGCGCATGATGAAATCAGACCGCGCGCCCGCCTCAGGCGCAGGGTCATGCACCATCCAGTCGGAGAATGAGATCGACAGGGCCGGCATCCACCCGACCTGCTTGCGCTTGATCGGCTTGTCTTCGGGCAGGCCCATGCCCGCGCAAAAGAGGGGGCTGAGCGGCGCGAGGTCGAATTCTTGCTCATAGGTCACCGTCTCGCCGTCGAGATAGCTTTCAGGCGCGGTGATCCAGTCATCCTGCTTGAACGTATTCTTGTGGAGAAAGGAGATGTGGGTCAGGTCCAGCACGTTTTCGCGGATCAGAACCCAGTTGGCGGCGACTTCGTAGTAGCCGTCGATGAAACTCCAGCCGGGATCGGCCTGATAGCCAACCTCGGGCGGATCGCGGTCGATGGCGTCGGGGTCACCCATCCAGATCCAGATAAAGGCCCCCGCCTCTTTAACCGTAAAGGCCGGGATCTGCGCCGTTTTGGGCATCATCTTCTGCGTCGGCGTCTTGGTGCAGTTGCCGCCCGTATCGAACTCCATCCCGTGATAGGGGCAGACGATCTTGTTGCCGCAGACATGGCCTTCGGATAGCGGCGCCCAGCGGTGTGGGCAGCGGTCGTAGATTGCGGCGGGGGTTCCGTCTTCGGTGCGGTAGAGGACGACCGGCGTTTCAAGCAGCCAGCGCGCCATGGGCTTGGTCGTCACCTCGCGCGAATGGGCCGCTACCCACCACATGTTGCGGGGATAGTTATCTTCTAGCATCCCGTTTGGAATGCGTTGGCCGTTCGGGACAATCTCTGCAGCTTTGTTCATGTCATTTCCCCTTTAGCGCGGCTTCGAGTTTCGTGATTTCTTCGGGCTTCATCTTGTAACTGTGGTCTTCATCCGGGAACGCGCCGGTACGGACATCCTCAGCATAGGCCTTGAAGGCGTCAGTCGCGACTTCGGCGATGTTACCATAGCGCTTGGCGAACTTGGGCTTGAATGTATCGAACGCGCCGATCAGGTCGTAGCCGTTCAAGAGCTGGCATGTCCCCGCCGAGCCTGCGCCGATGGAGAAGGTGAAGATGCTGACCGCCTCATCCACAGCTTTGCCGACCTCGTAAGGCATCGCCTCAATCTCCAGCCCGATGGCGCCTGCTTCTTCGATGGCCTTGGCGTTGTCGATGATCTTCAACGCGGCCTCAGCCGTCCGCCCCTGCATCTTGAACCCGCCGAGTTGATGGACGCGGTGGGGAAGCAGGCCAACATGGCTCATCACCGGCACGCCAGCGGAGGCGACAGCCTCGATGATATGCGCGATCTCTCGCCCGCCCTGCAGCTTCACCGCTTCAACCCCGCCTTCCTTGATTAGGCGCACGGCGTTTGTCACGGCCTGGTCGACCGTGCAGTAGGACCCATAGGGCATTGAGACGAGCGTGAACGTCTTCGGCGCGCCCCGCCGGACGGCCTTCGCATGGTCAATCATCTGATCAACGGTGATAGCGAGCGTATTTTCATGCCCATGCAGCGTCATGCCCAGGCTGTCGCCGATGCCAATGATGTCGACGCCAGCGCGTTCGGCCCAGGCGGCGCTCATCGCCTCGCCCACGGCGACCATGGCCAGCCTCTCCCCCGCCGCTTTCTTCGCTGCGAGATCCGGAATCGTCAGTCTGGGTCGCGGGTCGGTCATGCGTTTCCTACCTTGGACGGAATCTTTATTGTTCCATTTGGAACAAATATGACTGACTTGCGCTCAGAACGCAAGCATCAGACTCTGCGCAGAGGCAGCGAGGATGCATCATGGCGGATGAAACGAACCAGAACGGCGTGGATGTGGCGGAATTCATCGCCACGGTGGGCCTGCGCCACGCCTATCGGCTGTCTTACCTGACCAGCGCCATCGTCACGGCCGGTTATGACGCGGTGAAGCGCGAAACCGGGCTGATCCGCGGCGAATACCTCTTGCTGCTATGCCTTTCCCATCAGCCGGTTCTCACCGCGCAGGATGTCGCCCGCATGACCCGCCGCCCGCGCAACACAATCAGCCGCGCAGTGCATAGGATGCTGGACGAAGGTTATATCGACCGCGCGCCAGACCCGACCGACGGCCGCCAGTCAAAGCTGACAATCACCGACAAGGGACGGGCAATGCAGGCGCGGATCGAGTATATTCTTTCTGAACGTGAGGAAGAGGTCGTCGCCCCCTTATCGAGCGACGAACATGCGGCGCTGGATGCAATCCTGCAAAAGCTTGCGCGCCATGCGGCGACCCTGCCTGACTGAGCGCGCCTAAGGCGAAGCCCGTGCAATAATCGTATCCAAGTTCACGCCTGCGGGCAGCACGCCGAAACTGCCCCACCATCGCGGGCCAAGACGGGTGGCGCAAAACGCCTCCGCCACATCCGGGTCGCCCTGCCTGGTCAAAAGCGCGCCCTGAACCGTCAGCGCCATCAGTTCGATGATGGCGCGCATCCGCCCTTCCATCCCGTCGGGCGTGGCTAGTTCCGCGCGCAGATCGTCAATCGCAGCGTCGAGGCGGCTGTCGGCGCCACGGGCGGCGTCCAACTCCCCCATCATCGCTTCCATCGCCGCAGGTTCCCGGCCCAGCGCCCGCAGCACGTCCAGCGACTGCACATTACCCGGCCCTTCCCAAATGCTGTTAAGCGGCGCTTCGCGGTACATGCGGGCCAGCGGCGCCTCTTCGACATATCCGGGTCCGCCATGGCATTCGAGCGCTTCGAACACCGCATAGGGCGCGCGTTTACAGTTCCAGTATTTTGCGATGGGCGTCAGGATGCGGGCCAGCGCCGCCTCCGCCCCATCCCGCCCGCTGGCATCGACCGCCTTGGCCGTGCGCAGGCCCAGCGCCAGCGCCGCCTCCGTCTCCACCGCAAGATCGGCGAGAACGTTCTGCATCAGCGGTTGCTGAATAAGGCGTTTCTGAAATGCACTGCGATGGGTTGTGTGGTGCAACGCCTGCGCCAGCGCGCCGCGCATCTGCCCGGCGGAGGACATGGCGCAATACAGCCGGTTCAGCGCAACCATGTCGATGATGGTGCGGATCCCGCGCCCTTCTTCGCCGATCATCACGCCATAGGTGTCCTGAAACTCCATCTCGGTGGAGGCGTTGGACCTGTTGCCCAGCTTGTCTTTCAGGCGCTGGATCATTAGCGCATTGCGGGTTCCGTCCGGTTTCCAGCGCGGAACCAGAAAACAGGAAATGCCGCCCTGATCCGTCCCCGCCAGCACCAAAAACGCGTCGCACATCGGGGCGGAACAGAAATACTTATGCCCGGTCAGCAGGTATTCCGCCCCCATGCCGGTCGCGCCACCAAGGGGCCGCGCGGCGGTCGAATTGGCCCGCACATCCGATCCGCCCTGCTTTTCGGTCATGAACATGCCGATCATCACGCCGGTCTTTTCGTCCGCCGGGACGTCGCGCTGATCGTATTCCGTGGACATCAATCGCGGCGCCCAAATCGCCTCAAGCGTGGGGGTATAGGCAAGCGAAGGCAACGCGGAATACGCCATCGCCATCGGGCACATCACGCCCCCTTCGGCCTGGCTGAACATGTAGGTCAGCGCAGCATGGCCTACATGGGCGCCCGGGCGATCCGCGCGCCAGGCGAAATTGTGCACCTGGTGGCTGATCGCAAGGTCCATCAGCTGATGATAGGCGGGATGAAACTCAACCGCGTTCAAACGCATGCCGTGGCGGTCGAAAGCGCGTAGTTCCGGCCCATGGCGGTTCGCCTGCTCCGACCACGTGAAAACGTGATCCCGGCCAAAGTCAGCGCCAGACGCGGCCAGATGGTCAACCGCCCAATCGGCGCCCATCGCCGCCGTCCACTGCCGAAGCGAGGTATCTCCGCTCCAGAAATCCTGATCACCGATCGGGGGCGGTATGTTGAAGACGTCATGCGTCGGCAGGTTCGCCATCGGGGCGCGCGGAATGGTCATGATCACCTCTTGTTTTGGCCGCCCCAACTCTGTTGCACAGAAGGCGTTTGCATCAAGCAGGAACGCGCGGTCACTTTGCGGCACACTTTACCTTGGGGTCGGGCAAAGCTACTTGCGAGGGGGAAGCAACTGGGCCTGATTACATGAAATACGACCTCGACCACCCCGAAATCCGCGATGCCATCGCCAAACTGTGCGAAGGCTTCCCCGGAGCTTACTGGCGGGAAAAGGACCGTGATCAGGCCTACCCGACAGAGTTCGTCCAAGCCCTGACCGACAACGGGTTTCTCAGCGCCCTTATCCCCGAGGAATATGGCGGCCTTGGCCTGCCCCTGTCCGCAGGAGCCGCGATCCTCGAGGAAATCCACCACGCTGGCTGCAACGCCGCCGCCTGCCATGCGCAGATGTACACGATGGGCACAGTCCTCCGCCACGGATCGGACGCGCAGAAAGCCGAATACCTGCCCAAGATCGCGAGCGGCGATTTGCGCCTGCAAGCCTTTGGGGTGACGGAGCCGACATCTGGCACCGACACCACCGCGCTGAGAACCGCAGCCCGTAAGGACGGCGACAAGTACATCGTCAACGGCCAGAAGATATGGACCAGCCGGGCGGCGCAATCAGACCTGATGGTCCTTCTCGCCCGCACCACGCCGCTGGATGAGGTCGCGAAAAAGACCGAAGGGTTGTCGGTCTTTCTCGTCAACATGCGGGAAGTAGACGGCCTCACCATCCGTCCGATCCGCACGATGATGAACCATTCGACGACGGAGCTGTTCTTCGACGACATGGAAATCCCTGCCAGCGCGCTGATCGGGGAGGAGGGAAAAGGGTTCCGCTATATCCTCTCAGGCATGAACGCCGAACGGATCCTGATCGCGGCGGAGTGCATTGGCGACGCCAAGTGGTTCACCGAAACCTCCGCCACCTACGCCTCGGACCGAACCGTGTTCGCGCGGCCCATTGGCCAGAACCAGGGCGTCCAGTTCCCCATCGCCAAAGCCTACGCCGACATGCGCGCGGCGGAGCTAATGCTGCGTGAGGCGATCCGGCTCTACGAGGCAGGCGAGAACCCGGGCGAGGAAGCCAACCTAGCCAAAATGCTCTGCGCCGATGCGTCCTGGGCGGCGGCGGAGGCGTGCGTACAGACCCATGGCGGTTTCGGTTTCGCTGAGGAATATGATGTGGAGCGCAAGTTTCGCGAAACGCGCCTTTATCAGGTCGCGCCGATCTCAACGAACCTCGTCCTCAGCTATGTCGCAGAGCATGTGCTGGGCATGCCCCGTTCATACTAACTCGCCTAAGCGAACCCAGACGACGGCTGCGCTTGCCCCCGCTAGCCCACCTGCGCAACCTGCGCGCATTTGCGATGTGATCTGCTCTTGCGTTGGACGATACAGGCTGTCAGCTTTTGCAGGCTTGCACCCCAACAGGACTGTCCCGCATGACCCCCGACTTTGCTGAACCTACAGAAGACGCCATCCCACTTTACCTTATCAAAGCTTCCCAGGCCGAAGACGCGTTAGAGGCGTTGGATGACGCCGCGCGCGCATGGGTCGGGCTGCATGGTTTCGGCGGCAAACTGGGCCAGATGGCGCTGGTGCCCGACGGCGCTGGCGAAATCTCCGAAGCAATGTTCGGCTGGGGCGCCGCTCGCGACCGAGCCAAGCGCCGCTTCGCACTTGCCGATTTTGCGGCCAAGGCGCCCGCCGGCGTCTATGAAATTCAATCGGACCTGAAACCGGACGAGGCGGAGGAAGCCGCGCTCGGCTGGCTTTTGTCCGCCTATCGCTACACTGATTACAAGGACGCGTCGGCGCAAAAGGCGCAGCTGGTCGCCCCCGCGAATATCGACGCCGACCGCCTGCGCATCATCGCTACTGGCGCCTGCGTCGCCCGCGATCTGATAAATACGCCCGCCAATGACATGGGCCCCTCAAAACTTGAAGAGGCGGCCCGAGAGCTGGCTGAAGCGCACGGCGCCACCTTCACCTCCATCATCGGCGACGACCTTCTGGCGCAGAATTTCCCGATGATCCACACTGTCGGGCGCGCGTCTGTCGATGCGCCGCGGTTGCTGGATCTCAACTGGGGCGACGAAGACGCGCCGAAGGTCACGCTGGTCGGCAAAGGCGTCTGTTTTGACACTGGCGGGCTGAATCTGAAATCTGCCGGCGGCATGCGGCAGATGAAGAAAGACATGGGCGGCGCCGCCAACATTCTGGCGCTGGCGCATATGGTGATGGCCAGCAACCTGCCCGTCCGGCTGCGCGTCCTGATCCCGGCGGTCGAAAACGCCGTCGCCGGCAACGCCTTTCGCCCAAGCGACATCTTTCCCACCCGCAAGGGTCTGACAGTTGAGATTGGCAACACTGACGCCGAAGGACGCCTCGTTATGTCCGACGCGCTGACGCTGGCCTGCGAAGGCGAACCTGAGATGATCATCGACATGGCCACGCTGACAGGGGCGGCGCGCATCGCGATGGGCCTCGACCTGGCGCCGGTGTTTTGCAACGATGACGATCTGGCGGATGATATCGTCGAAGGCGGCAAAACGGCCCGTGACCCGGTCTGGCGCATGCCACTGTGGGACCCTTACGACGATGACCTGTCCGCAACCCATGCCGATATCGATAACGCGCCGCCGGGCGGCTACGGTGGCGCGATCACCGCCGCATTGTTCCTGCGCCGGTTCGTCCGCGACGATATCCCTTGGGCGCATTTCGACATCATGGGCTGGAATAACGCTTCCAAACCCGGCCGTCCGAAGGGTGGCGAGTGCATGACCGCCCGCGCCTGTTTTGCGATGCTGGAGAAACGTTATGGCGGATGACCCGCGCGTCATCCCCGCCCGTCCGGATCTTGCAGCCCTGCACTTGAAGGACGTGGTTCAAGCCGATGTCTACGCCAGCCCCACGCCAATGCAGGTCTCTGTCCCCCTGGCGCCAATGACCGCCGAGCCTGACGCCGAAGGCGAGATGACCAGCCAGTTGATCTTTGGCGAGGCGTTCACGGCTTATGAGAATGAAAGCGGCTGGGTCTGGGGCCAGACGGCGCTGGACGGCTATGTCGGCTACATCCCCGAAGCCTGCCTGATGGAGGCGATGGACGAGCCTTCACACCGCATCACCGCGCTGCAGGCGCTGGTCTATCCCGACGCAGATTTCCGCGCCCGCCCAATCGGCGCCCTGCCCTTTGGCGCCCGGGTGTCAGTAGGCGAGCGCGCTGCGCCTTTTGTGCAGCTGAATGTCGGCGGCTGGGTAGCGGAAACAGCCGTGAAACCCGTCGCTGACAAAGCCCCGATGTGGGTCGCGACCGCCGAACGTTTCAAAGGCGCGCCTTACCTTTGGGGCGGGCGATCTGCCGCTGGGTTCGATTGTTCGGGTCTGGTCCAGATTGCCCTGCAATCAGCCAATGTCGCCTGCCCCAGGGACAGCGACCAACAATTGGCCGCGCTCGGCCGCGACGCGCCACAGTCAGCGCTGCGCCGCGGAGATCTGGTGTTCTGGAAAGGCCATGTCGGGATCATGACGAGCCCAAAAACACTCCTCCACGCCAACCTCCACCATATGGAGGTCGCCGAAGAGCCCTTCGAAGCAGCGGTAGAGCGGATCGGGCAAAAGGAATTCGGCGAGGTTCTTGGCATCAAACGGATGACAGCTTAGCGTGATCTTTTGCTCGGTGCCGCTCGAACTCACTAGCTACCTGCCCTGCCTTTTTCTCGCCCCGTGTTTGGGGTATGTTTTTGTTAATGGGCGACAGACCCAAAACAGGCGGAGCAGGCCATGACATCCAAGACATTCACCTTAATCGCGGCGACCATTCTGGCCAGCGCCGGATGCACCGCGCCAAGGGCGGAGGCACCTGAACCCGCCGCGCCCAAACCCGTGGCGCAGACGCAGGTCGCCCAGCTCAGCTACGCCACCTTTGGGCAGTGGCGGGCGGCGTTCCGGGCCAAGGCCATTGGCCAAGGCGTCCGGGCGGGCGTATTCGATCAGGCCTTCGCCGGCGTCGGCGTGAATGACCGGGTGGTTGAACTTGATAACCGCCAACCCGAATTCACCCGCGCAATCTGGGAATATCTCGACAGCGCCGTATCCAAATCGCGCATCGACACAGGCCGCACCAAAGCGGCTGATTTCGACCGCACGCTCCAACTGATCGAAACGGCGTATGGCGTCGACAAAGAGGTGATTGTGGCTGTTTGGGGCCTCGAAAGCGCCTATGGCTTCAACTATGGCTCCATCCCAGTCATCGAAAGCTTGTCGTCCCTTGCATACGATGGCCGTCGCCAGAAATTCGCAGAAGAACAGCTGATCAGCGCGCTGAAGATCATCCAGTCGGGCGACGTCACGCCCGGCCGCATGGTCGGGTCATGGGCGGGCGCGATGGGCCACACACAGTTCATCCCAACAAGTTATGACGCCTACGCCGTCGACTTTACTGGTGATGGCCGCCGCGACGTCTGGTCGGATGATCCGTCTGACGCGCTCGCCTCCACCGCCAATTACCTCGCCCGGTTCGGGTGGGTGCTTGGCGCCCCTTGGGGTGTAGAGGTGACCTTGCCCGCTGGTTTCGATTACGCCAGCGCCGATCAATCCATTCGCCGCCCAGTCGCCGACTGGCGCGCAGCGGGCGTCACCGCAGTGGGCGGCGGCGCCGTGCCAGACCATGGTGATGCGGCGATCCTTCTGCCGGCAGGCGCAAATGGCCCAGCATTCACCGTCTACAAGAACTTCCGTGTGATCAAGCGCTACAACAACGCAACATCTTACGCGATGGCGGTGGGCCATCTGTCAGATCGCATTCGGGGCGACGGTCCCTTCGTGGCTACGTGGCCACGCGATGACCGCCCGCTCAGCCGGACGGAAAAGAAGGAAATGCAAAGCCTCCTTACCCGTCTTGGCTTTTCTACGGGCGGCGTCGACGGCATCATTGGCCCGAATAGCCGCATAGCGATCCGCGCCTTCCAACGGGCTCGCGGCCTGACGCCCGATGGCTACGCCTCGGACAAGTTCCTCGCCACATTGCGCGCCGCCGCAGGTTGACGTGAACAGCGCATTCATCTTTGTCCCATAAATATCCAGATCCCTCCGGGCGTCCCTTGGCGCCCGGTTTCATTTGAAACGCCACCGTCGATCATGCCAGATGCCCATAGCTTTGCGTCTACGTTGAATCACGTGGCGTTTTGCAGCCTAAGGCGGCGTTTGCGTTAGCGAATGCATTCGGTTTGCAAAGCGTCTCAACCTCCACGCAAAACACAAAAAAGAAGATGAGAGGACGTCAGATGACGGCGGATATCGGACTGATCGGCGCAGGCGTCATGGGCGCCGCGTTGGCGCTGAACCTGGCGGAGAAGGGCTATGGCGTCGCCCTCTTCGATCGCGACCTCGCCAAATCCCAGGCATGCGCCGCAGCCGCACGGGACCAGTCGCTGAATGGCGCAGTCACCGCCTGTGAAGCCGCAGCCGAAATGGTAGCCCATATCCGCGCGCCACGACCGGTCCTGCTCTTGGTTCCGGCAGGCGACATCGTCGACAGCGTTATCGCTGATCTTCGGCCCCTGATCGACAAAGGCGACCTGATCATCGACGCCGGCAACGCAAACTTCCACAACACCCGCGCCCGCACCAAAGCATTGGAAGCGGACGGCTACGCCTTTCTCGGCCTCGGCGTCTCGGGCGGATCCGAGGGCGCGCGGCATGGCCCGGCGATCATGGCCGGCGGCTCCAAAGCGTTGTGGAGCCGGGTCGAAAAACCGCTGAAAGCCATCTCAGCCAAGCATGACGGCGAGCCGTGCTGCGACTGGTTCGGCGCAGACGGCGCAGGTCATTTCGTTAAGACGATCCACAACGGCATCGAATACGCCGACATGCAGATGATCGCCGAGGCGTATGGCGTCATGCGCGACGGGCTGGGTATGCAGGCCGGCGAAATTGGCGCCGTATTCCAAAGCTGGAACGAAGGCCCACTGGGATCCTTCCTGATCGAGATTACGGGGAAGGTCGCCCAGACCGCCGACCCGGATACCGGCGTCCCCTTGCTGGATGTCATTCAGGATAAGGCAGGCCAGAAAGGCACCGGCCGCTGGTCGGTGATTGAGGCGCAACACCTTGCCGCCCCCGCCAGCGCGATGGAGGCTGCGGTGATCGCCCGCAACATATCCGCTCGCAAGGATGAGCGCTTGGAGATGGAAGCGCTATTTGGCACCGCCCCAACCGAGCTAGGCAGTTCAATGGGCGACCGGACAGCCACGCTCGCCGCCCTGGAACAGGCGTTGATCGCCGGCAAGATCGCTTGCTACGCGCAGGGATTTGAGATCTTCAAAGCAGCTTCCAAAGAATATAATTGGGGCCTCGATTACGCCGCCATCGCCCGCGTATGGCGGGCGGGGTGCATCATCCAATCCGTCTTTCTGGACGATATCGCGCGGGTGCTTGGCGAGAATGCGGAGGCGCACTTGATGACCGCCCCATTCTTTGCGGATCTGATGCGGACCAACCATTCCGGCCTGCGCAAGACCGTCGCCGCCTGCGCCGCCCACGGCCTGCCAGCGCCCGCACTGTCCGCCGCGCTGAGCTATTTCGACATGTGCCGCACAGGCCGGGGTACGGCGAACATGGTGCAGATCCAGCGCGACTTCTTTGGGCATCACGGGTTTGAGCGGATGGACCGCGACGGCGGTGGATATCATGGACCTTGGGTGGGCTAAGCGCCCGCAGCTTTCAAAATTGAGCGGCCAACGCTTCGATCTCAGCCCCCAGCGGCCGGTCATCGCCAAAGCGGGGTGAGGCGTCACGAACATTCGCGTGGGCCTTGGCCAATGCGGGCGCGATCGCAATCTCGCGCAGATCGATCACCTGGGCCGCCACCATCATCTCAATAGCGATCAACCGCCGCCAGTGATCCGCGATGCGGCCCAGCGCCTTGGCGGCAATGGCGGTATGGCAGGCGACATCCTCTAACCCGTCTGCTGAGAAGGACGGATAGATCGGCGCGGGCGCAGCGGCGTGGGAAATCTCTGCAAACAGCGCCTCGACTGTCTTCATCACCGGACCCAGCCCAGCGCCGGTGGCGCCGCTGCCGGTCAGACCGTTTGGCAGATCGGTGAACCGGCCCGACAGCATCTTGCCGATGCGCGCTGCCTGAACCGACGCAGTCTGCGCCGTCGCCTGCGCCAGCGCGCTCAGCGTGATCACCAGATGCGGCGTCAGGTAGCCCCCATGACTGGCGATATCGCCGCGATCAACCAGAACGCCCGGGTTATCCGAGGCACCATTCAGCTCCGCCTCAACCGCCGCCCGGGCCTGCCGCAAGGTGGCGAGGTAAGCGCCATGCACCTGCGGGATGTTGCGGATCGACAGCGGATCCTGCAGACGCCGCGCAGCGCCGGGCGCAGTCAGCGGTGATCCCTCCAGCAGCGCCATGATCCGCGCCGCGGCCTCATCCTGCCCAGCCTGGGGCCTTAGCGCCAAAAGGTCAGGGTCAAAGGCGCCTAGGTTGGCGCGGAACCCTTCCAACGTCAGAGCGGTTGCGGTGTTCAGATGGGTATACGCAGAAGACAAGGCGTTGACGCCCAGCGCCGCAAGCGCAGCTGAAGGGCTGGAATGCGACACCAACGCCAAACCTTCGCGCGGCGCAGGCGCAAAGCGAGGGAGATCAGCTTCAGCCAGCGCATCCGATGCGGCGACAACGACGCCCTTGCGCCACATGCGCCCTTCGCCAATGAAAGCGAGACCAAAATCACCGCCCCACATCAGATCAGCCGCGCCAATCGATCCAACCCCACGCATCACAGGCGCAATGCCTGCGTTCAGGCAGTTGACGAGGTGTTCGGCCATTTCAGGCCGGGCGCCCGCCGCCCCGATCAGCAACGTGTTGATCCTCACCGCCAGTGCGGCGCGGCAGGCGCGCGGCGGCAGGTCTTCGCCAGCTGCATGTGCCCGGCCGCGGACCGCGGACAGGGCGAAGGCTGCGATTTCATCCGCCTCCAGCGCCTCTACAACACGGGGGCCAAGGCCGGTGGTGACGCCATAAACCGGCTTGCGGTCGCGCACCGCCTGATCGATCAGCTTGCGCGACGCCGCCATACGGGCCAAAGCGACGTCGGGGAGAGTGACGACCGCGCCGTCTGTGATCTGGCGCAGGGCTTCCAGTGTCAGCCCGGCGCCGGTCAGTTCGATAGTCTGCATGGCCTTGTTCCCTGTTCTGATCGGCGGCGCGCAGGTTTCCCCTTGCCGCGTGGCGTATCTGTCCTTATACGACCGGCTTCCGACGCGAAACGAGGCGCTGGTCGGAATCAGCGCCGATAGTCAGGACGAGACACATGAAAAAAGATATCCACCCGGATTACCACTTCATCGACGTGAAGATGCTGAACGGCGACATTGTCAAAATGCGCTCCACCTACGGTGCCGAAGGCGACACGCTGACACTGGACATCGATCCAAGCGCGCACCCGGCATGGACCGGCGGCGGCGCCAAGCTGCTGGATACTGGCGGCCGCGTGTCGAGGTTCAAGAAAAAATTCGAAGGCTTCGGCTTCTGACCTCGCCTTTTGGGCTGAGCAAAGCTATCGACTATGGACGCGTCTCTTCTGAGGCCCGTCAGCTTTTGCGCGTCTGACATCGGAGAGACTATGCCCCGCGCTCATGTCATCGTACTTGGCAATGAAAAGGGCGGCTCCGGCAAGTCTACGACGGCAATGCACCTCTTCACCGCGCTGGTGAAACAGGGCAAATCCGTTGGCGCAATGGACCTCGACCTTCGCCAGCAGAGCTTTTTTCGATACGCGGCAAACCGCGCCAGCTATGCAGAGCGTGAAGGGATTGAACTGGCGCTGCCAGAGATGATCAAGCTTAAGAATTCCGCTCTGAAAAACCGCGACGAAGCCCTGGATGAAGAAGAGGCCACCTTTGGCGCGGCCTTGGAAGAACTGCAGGACGGCAACGATTTCGTGCTGATCGATTGCCCCGGCACACATTCATATTTCAGCCAGCTTGCCCATGCGTCCGCCGACACGCTGGTCACACCGATGAATGACAGCCTGATCGACTTTGACCTGCTGGCACGCGTCGATCCGGCCACCAGCAATGTTCTGGGCCCCTCGGTTTATTCCGAAATGGTGTGGAAGGCCCGCCAGTTGCGCGCTCGCGCCGGATTGAAGCCGATTGACTGGATCGTTACACGCAACCGGATGTCGAGCCTGCACGCTAAGAACAAGCGCAAGGTCGGCACGCTGCTGGACGACCTGGCTAACCGTATCGGGTTCCGCATCGCACCAGGCTTTTCCGAACGCGTTATCTTTCGTGAGATGTTTCTGAACGGTCTAACCCTGTTGGATCTGAAGGGTGGGGCGCTTTCGCTCAGCCATGTGGCTGCGCGTCAGGAAGTGCGTGAGCTGCTGAAGGAACTGTCCCTGCCAGATGTAGCGGCGGCTGTCTGATGGGGGAAATGAACCTCAACACTCTTCTTGCGACGATGGAACCTGTCTTGGCACCCGACGTCTATGTCTTCTTCACCACGAAGACCCCGCCAGATATTCCCGTCGTCATGCGGTTTGAAGAGGCGGAGGGCACAGCGCTGATTCTAACGCGTCAGGCGGCGGAAATGGCAGGTCTGGATTTCGAATTTCCCTGCCGGATGATCACCCTGAACGTCCATTCCGCTTTGTAAGCTGTCGGCTTCATTGCCCGTATTGCAACGGAACTGGCGGCCAAGGGTATGGTTGTGAACCCCGTGGCAGGGTTCTTTCATGACCATTTGTTCATCCCGGAAGAACGCATGGACGACGCGTTGCACGCGCTGACAGCACTGGCGCATTCGCCGCGTTAACCTTAAAGGCACAATCCGGCAGTATCGCATCCGTGAAACCGCCTGAACGGAAGAAGAGGGTTCTATGCGCATTGCGATGATTGGCACAGGTTATGTTGGGCTGGTGTCCGGCGTCTGCTTTTCAGATTTTGGCCATGACGTCGTCTGTGTCGACAAACTGGCCGAAAAGATCGACATGCTGAATGCGGGTGAGGTTCCGATCTATGAACCCGGCCTCGACACTCTGATGGCGAAGAACGTCGCAGCGGGCAGGCTGACCTTTACCACCGACCTGAAACAGGCCGTCGCGGGCGCCGATGCGGTTTTCATCGCGGTCGGCACGCCGACGCGCCGGGGTGATGGGCATGCGGACCTGTCCTTTGTCTACGCCGCTGCGGAAGAGGTCGCGCAGGCGCTGACCGGGTTCGCCGTAATCGTCACGAAATCCACTGTGCCGGTGGGCACCAACCGCGAGGTTGAAAAGCGGGTTCTGGCCGTGCGTCCAGACGCGCCTTTCGCAGTGGCCTCGAACCCAGAATTCCTGCGCGAAGGCGCCGCTATCGACGACTTCATGCGCCCCGACCGCGTGGTGGTTGGCGTTGAAAATGAACAGGCCCGCCAGGTGATGGAGGATATCTATCGCCCACTGAACCTGCGTGAGACGCCGATGGTCTACGCCACGTTGGAAAGCGCTGAAGTGATCAAATACGCCGCAAACGCCTTCCTGGCGACCAAGATCACTTTCATCAACGAGATTGCTGATCTTTGCGAAAAGGTCGGTGGCGACGTTCAGGCCGTGGCAAAGGGCATGGGCTTGGACAGCCGGATCGGGGGCAAGTTCCTTCACGCTGGACCAGGCTACGGCGGATCGTGTTTTCCGAAAGACACGCTGGCGCTCACCCGCACGGCGCAGGAACACAACGCTCCGATCCGCATTGTTGAGACAGTGGTTGAGGTGAACGACGCCCGCAAACGCCATATGGCGGAAAAGATCATCGCAGCTTGCGGGGACAAGGTTGCGGGCAAAAAAATCGCCATTCTGGGCGTAACGTTCAAGCCCGATACCGACGACATGCGCGATGCGCCGTCGCTAACCATTGTGCCTGCGCTGATCGGCGCAGGGGCCGAAGTGTCGGTGGCCGATCCGGAAGGTCGCAAGGAAGGCGAACACCTGCTGCCGGGCGTCGCTTGGGCAGATAACGCCTATCAAGCCGCGGCAGGAGCGGATTGTGTGGCGATTCTGACCGAGTGGAACGAGTTTCGCGGCCTCGACCTGACCCGTCTGTGTCAGGCGATGCGCAGCAAGCTGATGGTCGACCTCAGAAACATCTACCGCCCCGACGTCGTACGCGACGCCGGGTTCGATTATGTTTCAGTCGGGCGGCCCTGACCGCCGCCCCTTGTCAGCTTGAAACGGAAACTGATTAGATTGGACCGATCTGAATGCACGGCGCTCTAGAAGATGAAATCAGTCTCGTCGAAATCAGCGACTAGGCTGTTGAACACCGTCACCTCACCCCCACCAAAGGCGATCCGTACGCTGTCGCCAGCCTGCGAAATGGCGAGGTCAGCGAACGCTTCGGCGCCATCAGTGATCTGGATCAGGTCCTGACCCTGTCGGAAATCGGTGATCGTGTCCTTGTTCGCCCTTTTGCCAAAGACAAACGTGTCGGCGCCGCCATTGCCAGTCAGCACGTCTTTACCACGCCCGCCGTCAATCACGTCCTTGTCACCGCCGCCTTCCAGCGTATCCTTGCCGCCGCCGCCCATCAAGGTGTCCTTGCCGCCGCCACCGCGCAGCATGTCCTTGCCGCCATTGCCGATCAGCATGTATTTGCCACCGCCGCCGTCGATGCTGTCGGACCCGTCAAGCCCTTTGACCGTGTCATTACCGCCAGCGGCGAAAATCAAATCGCCGCCGCGATCGCCGTTAACACCTCTGAACGGCCGGTAAAGCGCCCTTCGAAATCAGGCAGACCTGTCTGCAGGGTCGTCGCCAACAGCATCTGACCTTCAAAGGCGAAGGGGTCGGCGAACAGGATATCGTCACCGCCCAGGATGGGTACGTTGACGCCAGATTCGAACATCCCGTTTGGTGGGAAATACTCCGTGCCAAGAACGGGTAGGAATTTGCCAAAGCCGTTGTTCAACAGGAACGCCGGACGTTCCACGCCATGGACGTCGCTGAAAACGATATCGTCCAGGCCGTCCTGATTGACGTCCGCCATGCGATGAAACGCGAATATTGATTGTCCTGATTTATCCCGGAATTCGAACCGATGATCAGTTCATCTGTTCGGTCTTTAAAACGCCCATCTGGCGTCGCAATCAGAAACTGGATGGCGTAGCCGTCATATTCGTTCGTTTACAGCGCGATGACATCGTTCAGACCATCATCGTTCAGATCTGCTCCCTTAACATCCACAGTCAAGTTAAAGGCGCCGCCGGACCGGGTGTTGTCTGGCAACTCAAGCATGTTGTCGTCGCTGAAACGCCCGGTCCCATCATTGAAGAAGATTCGCTCAACATCATTGCTGAGTTCATCGTTCCGGTCTGTTCCCAACAGAAGATCCAGCGCGCCATCGCCGTTCAGGTCGACCAGTTCCGACGACAGGAATTTGCGAACCGTCTCCTGCGTGACCAGCGCGGGCGCAATGCTCGTCGGAACAATATCCTGGTTCAGCGTAAAGTTGGCGTTTCCGTCATTGATCAGAAAGTATGCCGTGACATCGCCAGGACCGGGGAGGTTGCCGACATAGATATCGATGTCGCCATCACCATCGATATCACCAACCGCGGCGGAATGGGTCAGATCACTAAGACCCGATAAACGGTCAGACGCATCGCGGAACCCACCCCGACCATTTCCCAGCAGCAGCTGGTTTTCCCCACCGAAGAATGGGTTAAAGTCATGCCCGAAATCCGCATTGAAGATGTCCAGCACGCCATCGCCATTGAAGTCTTCAATCAGGAACTCGCTGCTGCCCAAACTGACGGGGCGATCGCCGGTCGCCTCGACCCAGCCACCATTTTGGTCATTCAGGAAAATCAGACCGGTCTGATTTTCGCTGCCGTTGCTAGGGCCAAAGTTTGCGCCCCAAAGCAGCAAGTCTTCAAAACCATCGCCGTTTACATCCTTTGCGGCGGCGACGAGGTCACGTGCTTCGTTTTGGGTAAGTTCTTCTACCGTCGGCTCGGCAGGAATATTCTGTCTCGTTACGCCAAAGGTCAAAGATCACGCTCATTCAGACAGTATGTGCTGAAAGGCTATCAGCGAACTGAGCATATTGAAAGATCATACAACGCTGCAATAACGCAAGGGCGGGAAGCCTCAGACGAAGTGCGTCTGAGGCGTCAGTTCATTTGGACTGCTGTTCTAGCGTCAGGCATTCCCTGCCTTTGGCCCGAAGCGCCTTACATGCGCTTTCGGCGCCTGGCTGATCAAATCCAGTCAGTTGCGCGCGCCAAACCTTTTGTCCCGACAACTTAGCCGGCAGGACATCACGGCCCGCACGGTCAAGACCATTGATGTCGGAGAGTGCGGCGCTGGTCAGCTCGGCGATCGCCGTTTCCTCGCGGGAAAAGAGACCAAGCTGGACGGCCCAGCCCGCATCGGCCTGCTTTTCAGTCGGGGCAGGTCGGGGAACAGGCGTTGCCAGAAGCAAAGGCGCTTCGGATCCCGGGCGACGCAAAGGCGACGGGCTGATCAGGGGCGCATAGGCCGACAGGTTGATCGGAATGGTCGACGCTTGGGCAGCGGGCGCGATCGCGTTGCCCAGTTCAACCCCGGCGCGTGCGATTAGCGAAGGCTGTTCGCCACGGCGTGGATTGCGTAGCGGAAGCGGGCTGCGCAGCGCCGCTGCTCGCGATGGGCGTACGATTGCCGCGTACTGGGGTGAGCGCTTGAAGCCCATGTCCAACAGTTCTGCGATACGCCGGTTGCGCGAACGGCTGGATTTGCCGCCAAAGACCACCGCGATGACACGCTTGTCGCCACGCTTGGCCGATGACACCAGGTTAAAGCCCGATGCGCGGGTATACCCGGTCTTGATCCCATCGGCGCCACGATAGGCGGACAAGAGTCGTCGATTGGTCGACCGGACCGTGCGCCCATAGGTGCGCGTCGTCTTGCGGCCAAAGAGATTATAATACTGCGGATAATCATACAGCAGCGCCCGACCCAACAGGGCCATGTCCCGCGCAGTGGACTTCTGGCCTTTGGCAGTCAGACCCGACGCGTTGCGGAAGGTCGTGTTCTTCATCCCCATCGACCGCGCCTTCTGCGTCATCAGCTTGGCGAAGGCGCGTTCGGATCCGCCGATCGCCTCGCCCAGCGCAACGGCTGCGTCATTCGCCGACTTGACTGCTGTCGCCCGGATTAGATCGCGGATCGTCGCACGCGACCCCGCTTTCAGATAGATTTTGGATGGAACCTGCCGGGCCGCGTGTTTCGAAATCCGAACTCTCTGGTCCAGACTTATCTTGCCACGTTTGATCGCGTCGAACGCCAAATACAGCGTCATCATCTTGGTAAGTGAAGCAGGATGAAGTTTGCGATCAGCGGACCGCGCATGCAGGACCTTGCCTGTGCGCGCATCCATCACCAGCGCCGCATAGGGCGCAGCATCAACCCGCAATGGGGCGAAGACAGATACCAACAAAGCAACGGCGAAGAGCGCCATTGTTTTGCGAAGTTCGCTCATATCGACCTCGCGCCTGTATGTTTTCGTACAGCGGCAAAGCTCTTTATCGGCCCGCTCACCTGTTTGCTCTACATGATTCGTAACACCAAAGAGTTTGATTGTGAACAAAATTTCACGGCCTGGCGTCAGGCTGGTCGGACAAGCTTTCAGGCATTTGGCAAGCTCATTTTTGTGCATTGCAACAATATACTTGACGCAGCGCAACATAAGCCCGTATAGATTGTGCCATATCACACCAACAAAACAAGCTTGGGAAACATGACAATGGCCACCACAAAAGCATCCGCTAGAAAAGTAGAAACCCTCGTCGATGACGCGCAGAAAGCTGCGACCGAAGGTTACGAAAAAATGACCAAAGGCTTTGAAGACGTCGCCGCCTTCAGCCAGGACAACGTCGAAGCGCTGGTTAAATCGTCCAGCATCGCGGTCAAAGCTGCGGAAGAGCTGAACGCCGAATTCATGTCCTACTCGAAAAAGGCGCTTCAGGAAGGTGTCGCCGCCGCCAAGGAAATTACGTCTGTCAAATCCCTGCCTGAGCTGGTCGAGAAGCAGGCTGAGATGTCGAAAACCTCGTTCGACGCCTTCATGAAGCAGACCGCCCGCTTCAACGAAATGTACATGGCCGCAGCCAAAGACGTTTTTGCGCCAATCAATGACCGTGCAAATGCAGCGGCTGGGATGGTGAAAACCTACCGCGCCTAAGGGTTTCTTTACGACGATCGTGGAAAAGGGAGCTTCGGCCCCCTTTTCTTGTTTCAGGCGGCTATTATATGGTTGGTTTCTGAAACGACGGAAACAGCGACTCGCATGATCAACAGACCTTACATGGCTGATAAAGACGATCGCCCCGATGACGGGGGTGATGGCGTCGATACGGTTATTGTCGCAAAGCCGAAATCAAAGACGCAGCGCCCGTCCATGTACAAAGTGCTGCTTTTGAACGACGACTACACGCCTATGGAATTCGTGGTTCTGGTGCTGGAACGGTTTTTTGGTATCACTAACCAACACGCGGTCGAATTGATGTTGACCGTGCATCGACGGGGCGTCGCCGTCGTCGGGGTGTTTTCTTTCGAAGTCGCAGAAACAAAAGTGACGCAGGTCATGGATTTCGCACTGCAGAATCAGCACCCTCTACAGTGCACCATGGAAAAAGAATAATCACGTTCCGCAAATTCTTTTTCGTGCGCGCCTTGATCGGGTGCTGACAAGCCCGAAATAAAATGGTGTCATCCGTGAAGGGACAGTCCGGTCCCATCGCGCCCTAGCGAGGTAGATCATATGCCGTCATTCACGAAACCCTTGGAAGAAGCGATCCACCGTGCGCTCGCAATCGCGAACGAACGGCGCCATGAACTGGCGACCCTGGAACATCTTCTGCTGTCGCTGGTCGATGAACCAGAAGCTGCAGGCGTGATGAAGGCGTGTGGTGTCGACCTCGACGCCCTGCGCGCCGCGCTGACCAAGTTCGTGGACGAAGAACTCGACACCCTGATCAGCGATATCGAGGGATCCGAGGCCGCGCCAACCACCGGCTTCCAGCGCGTCATCCAGCGCGCCGCAATCCATGTGCAGTCGTCCGGCAGATCGGAAGTCACCGGCGCGAACGTGCTGGTCGCGATCTTTGCAGAACGGGAAAGCCACGCGGCGTTCTTCCTGCAGGAACAGGACATGACCCGCTACGACGCCGTAAACTATATCAGCCACGGCGTCGCCAAGGACCCGGCCTATGGCGAGGCGCGCGCCGTGCGCGGTGCCGAAGATGCTGAAGAACAGGATGAAACGCAGGGCCGCGCAGAAAAAGACGAAAGCGCGCTGTCTAAATACTGCGTCGATCTGAACGCCAAATCCCGCAAGGGCGACGTTGATCCGCTGATCGGTCGGTCGGATGAGGTTGAGCGCTGCGTGCAGGTGCTGTGCCGCCGCCGCAAGAACAACCCGTTGCTGGTTGGCGATCCGGGCGTTGGCAAAACCGCCATCGCGGAAGGCCTTGCGAAGAAAATTGTTGAAGGCGAAACACCGGATGTTTTAGCGAATTCCACCATCTTCAGCCTTGACATGGGCGCGCTGCTGGCCGGCACCCGGTATCGCGGCGACTTTGAAGAGCGTCTGAAAGCCGTAGTGAAAGAGCTTGAGGATCACCCGGACGCGATCCTCTTCATCGACGAAATTCACACGGTGATCGGCGCCGGCGCGACCTCTGGCGGCGCGATGGACGCATCAAACCTGCTGAAGCCGGCGCTTCAGTCGGGCGGCCTGCGCTGCATGGGCTCCACCACCTACAAGGAATTCCGCCAGCACTTCGAAAAAGATCGGGCGCTGTCCCGCCGGTTCCAGAAAATCGACGTTACGGAACCGAGCCTCGATGATGCGGTGAAGATCCTGCGCGGTCTTAAACCCTATTTCGAAGACCACCACGCGATCACCTATACTGACGATGCGATCAAGACTTCGGTCGACCTCGCCGCCCGCTACATCAACGATCGCAAGCTGCCTGACTCAGCTATCGACGTGATCGACGAAGCGGGCGCAGCGCAGCATGTTGTGGCCGAAGAGGATCGGAAGAAGACGATTGGGACGCCAGAGATTGAGGCCGTGGTCGCGAAGATCGCCCGCATCCCTCCAAAATCCGTTTCGAAGGATGATGCGGAGCTTCTGAAAGGTCTGGAAGACAAGCTGAAGCGCGTCGTCTTTGGCCAGGACGCCGCCATCGATGCGCTGTCGTCAGCAATCAAGCTGGCCCGCGCCGGTCTGCGTGAGCCTGAAAAGCCCATCGGTTCGTACCTTTTCGCGGGTCCAACCGGTGTTGGTAAGACCGAGGTCGCCAAACAGCTCGCCGACAACCTTGGCGTCGAACTCCTCCGCTTTGATATGTCCGAGTACATGGAGAAGCATTCCGTCAGCCGCCTGATTGGCGCCCCTCCGGGCTATGTCGGGTTTGACCAGGGTGGCCTTCTGACCGATGGCGTCGACCAGCACCCGCATGTTGTGCTGCTGCTGGATGAGATCGAAAAGGCGCACCCAGATGTTTTCAACATCCTTCTGCAGGTGATGGATCACGGCAAGCTGACCGATCACAACGGCAAGTCAGTTGATTTCCGCAATGTCGTCCTGATCATGACGTCGAACGCAGGCGCCGCCGAACAGGCCGCCACCGCGATTGGCTTTGGTCGTGACCGGAAAGTTGGCGAGGATATCGCGGCGATCGAGCGGGCCTTTAGCCCAGAATTCCGGAACCGTCTGGACGCGGTCATTTCCTTCGGCCCGCTGCCGCGCGCAGTGATCCTGCAGGTCGTCGAAAAGTTCGTTCTGCAGCTAGAAGCCCAGCTGATGGATCGCGGCGTTTCGATCGAACTGTCCAAAGGCGCCGCCGAATGGCTAGCCGACAAGGGCTACGACGACAAGATGGGCGCCCGTCCGCTAGGGCGCGTGATCCAGGAGCACATCAAAAAACCGCTGGCGGAAGAGCTTTTGTTCGGCAAGCTCGCCAAGGGTGGTCTGGTGAAGGTGAAGATGAAGGGCGGCAAGCTGTTCCTCGACATCCAGCCCGATGACCGTGCATTGCCTGAGGATAAAATGCCGCTGCTGACGGCGGAATGATCCGGACAGCCTTGGCGCTGGCGCTATTCGCAGGGCCAGCCGCCGCGCTTGAACTGTCGCTGCCCATCGACTGTGTGATGAGCCAACAGTGCTATATCCAATCCTATGTCGATCGCGATCCAGGCCCGGGATACGCGGATTTTTCCTGCGGTACGCTCAGCTATGACGGCCACAAGGGCGTGGATTTTCGCGTCGCCACCTTTGCCGAAATGGCCAATGGCATAGATATTCTGGCGGCGGCCCATGGTGTTGTCAGGGCGACCCGCGATGGTGTTGAGGATCTGGGCTTTGCATCGTTTCCCGAAGGTCAGAACTGCGGAAACGCAATCGCCATCACCCATCCAGACGGGTGGGAGACGCGGTACTGCCACCTTGCCAAAGGATCGGTGCGGGTGAAATCAGGCGACGTGGTGGATGCAGGCGATGTGATTGGACGGATGGGATATTCCGGCGCAACCGAATTTCCACATCTGCACCTGACGGTCGCAAAGAATGGCGTGACGGTCGACCCGTTCGGCGCCCAGCCGATGAGCAAGGGCTGCTCAACGCCCGAGATTGATACGCTATGGTCCAAGGACGCGCGCACAGCCATGGCCTATCAGGCTGGCGGCATCGTCGATCTCGGCCTGATGGACAACGTCCCCAACCTTGCCGACATACGGCAAGGCGGTCTTCCAACGGCGCAATCGGCCGACGCTGCATCGCTGACATTGTGGACACGGTTCTATGGATTGCGCCCTGGCGATCAGGTTCACATGTCGCTGGCCTCGCCTGACGGCGGCTTTGTTATGAACGGTAGCGCCACGATTGACCGCAAGCGGGCGGAAGAAATGCGATCAATCACCAAGACAACGAAGACCTGGTCCGCTGGCGTCTACATCGGCAATGCGAAACTGGTGCGCGACGGCGTTAACATAGATCAGATCCAGACGCCGTTCACTCTGCGCTGAGCTTTAGGCCGCCTTGCGCATCCGCCACGTGCGCGCCGCCTCGCCAAAGGCACCAAACATCTTGGCCGACACTTCGTCGATCACCGGCTCATATTCCGCATGCCATTGAACGCCCAAGACAAATCCGGGCGCTGAGGGCATGGAGATCGCCTCAATCGTTCCGTCTTCCGCCAGACCTTCCAGCACAATGCCATCACCCAGATCGATGCAGGCCTGACCATGAAGTGAGTTCGTCACAATCTGATCAGTCCCCAGCAGCCGTTCCAGATACCCGCCTTTGGTCAACAATACGGTGTGGCGTTTCTTGAAGATCAGTTCGAGATCTTTGGAATCCTTCGGCATGCGATGGTTCATTTTGCCTGGCAAATCGCGCACCTCGGGGTGCAGAGTACCGCCAAAGGCGACGTTGATTTCCTGAATGCCGCGACAGACGCCCAGAACGGGCATTCCCGCGGCGACAGCCGCGCGGGTCAGCGGCAAAACAACCTCATCGCGTCCGCGATCGAACGGCCCATGGCCTTCGGTTTCGTCATGCCCGTAATACGAAGGATGCACGTTCGGACGCCCGCCTGTCAGCAGCACGCCGTCAAGAATTCCCATCAACGTATTCGTGTCGATGGCTGCAGGATCGCCAGGGATGATGATCGCGTTGCAATCAGACGCCTCTACAATCGCTTCGACGTTCCGAAGGCCCGTGGCCTGCACATTATACGTCTCGTTGATCAGTGACTGGTTTGCTGCAATGCCAATCAGGGGGCGACCCATGGATGATTCCTTCGTTGCTTAGACAAAAAAGTGCCTCAACAGGCGTTAAGATACAATCTATCGCCTTTTCGCGGCAGGTACAGGTCCTTATGGTCGCTCCACCTTTCCGGCGCCCGCTTGGTGGAATTGGTAGACACACGGGACTTAAAATCCCTCGGCCCTAGGCCGTGCCGGTTCGAGTCCGGCAGCGGGCACCAACTAACTGTTTTTAAATGTTTTTATCTGTCCAGCCTTGTCGGTATCCACCTTTGAAACAAGGCTAAACCTGCCCGAAACTGTCTTGACCCGTCCGGCCTTATCCAAGAATCTAAGGTGGATATTTGGGTGGATGCAGGCAAGGCCGCCTATTCTATGCCGAAAAGGTGGATGTGAAGGATGGAACATGCGCGCACGCAACCGGCTGTCACCGGCGTTCATTAGGAAGGCCCCGCACGGAAAATATTGCGATGGCGCAGGGCTGTGGCTGGTGGTGCGCGACGATGGTGGTGCGCAATGGATGTTGCGCGTGACCGTTCATAAGCGCCGGCGCGAGATGGGGTTAGGTGGATATCCTGAAATCAGTTTGGCCGCTGCGCGAGACTTGGCCGACCGCTGGCGCGCGATGGCGAAGCTAGGGCGCGACCCGGTGAAGGAACGCCAAACCGAACAACGGACAGCGCGGCGCGAGGATATATCACTTGCAGTCCTGACGGCTGACGCCTTCGAAGCCCGCAAGGCGGAACTGAAAGGTGACGGTGCGGCGGGGCGGTGGCTGTCGCCCCTGAAGCTTCACGTCCTGCCTAAGCTGGGCAAGGTGCCCATCTCTGACATTGACCAGCGCGACATTCGCGACACGCTGGCCCCGCTTTGGCACACAAAGGCCGACACGGCGCGCAAGGCGCTGAGCCGGCTTTCCATCGTTCTGCGCCATGCGGCGGCGCTGGGCTTGGATGTGGACCTGCAAGCGACCGAAAAGGCAAAGGCGCTGCTGGGAAAGTCGCGGCATGTGGCTAGAAATATCCCGGCGATGGCTTGGGCCGATGTGCCGGGCTTCTATGCCAGCCTTGAAGAACCAACCCCAACGCATCTTGCCTTGCAGCTGTTGATACTGACCGGGGTGCGCTCTTACCCGTTGCGCACCATCCGGCTCGACCAAATCGAAGGCGACGTGTGGACAATCCCAGCCGAAGCCATGAAGGGCCGCAAAGGCGCAACCGACGCTTTCCGAGTGCCGCTTTCGACTGAAGCCCAGCGCGTTATCGACTGGGCACGCCCGCACGCCCGCAATGGCTACCTTTTCCCGAACAAGCAGGGCGGCGTGATTAGCGACATGACCCTTTCACGGTACATGGAACGGCGTGGCTTGGAACCCCGCCCGCACGGCTTCCGCTCTAGCCTGCGCGATTGGTTGGCCGACGCAACCGACACCCCGCACGAAGTCGCAGAAGCGATGCTATCGCATGTGGTGGATGGCAGCGTGGTGCGCGCCTATCGCAGAACTGATTTTCTGGAACAACGGCGCAAGCTGGTCGAACGCTGGGCTGACCATGTGACCGGCGGCGCTGGGCGGGTGGTGAAGCTGGCGGCGCTGGGCTGATGGCTAGGGACAAAACTGAAAAAGCCGCGATAACGATTCAGGCGACGCTTCCAAAGCGAGGTGCGCAAGACGGGCCGCTGGCGTGGAAGCGCGAAATCGTGGCGCAGGATGAAATTTCTCGCACGACGCGAACGTTCGCCAAAATCGAAACCTTCGAACAGCTGGCGGAAGCCGCGCGCATGACACAAGGTAACGATTTTTGGTGTTTCCTTGAACAGCTGGCTGAGGATTGTGACGCGATTTTGCGGGAAAACAAACTTCCGGGCGCGATACAAACAGTCCGCCACGACGGGGCGGGTGGCTGGTGGGTTCATCCGCCTGACGGGCCAAAGCAACCACAAAAGGGCGAGACATGGAATTTCATTATCGGCGCGGAGTTAGCCAAGGCATGGGCTGATTTTTCGGACGTGTGGTTTGCGGGGCGCATCGGTTTGAAATGCCGCTTGGCGCTGGAAGCAAATGCCAAGGACAATGCGGGCGCATTGATTCTTTTCCATATGGTTTGGGAGATTGCGCAACTGGAGCGGGATTGGCAGTGGCGAAGCGCAAACAAGCCCGCCATTCTGACCGGGCGGAAGCAACGGAAGAACCTTGATGAGCTACGCGAAGCCGGCAACAAAGCCGCGAAAGACAAGGTTGCGCGTCGTAGACAGTTGGTGGAAGAAATGAAACGAGAAACGCGCCTGACGGGTGGCGCGCTGAACGAATGGCTAGCGCGGCAACTGGAGGAACGGCACGAAATCGAGGTATCGCCTCGCACCATAAGGTCCGACCTAGCGGCAATTCGCGACTGACCGGAAAAAACTTGGCAACGCATGCTAAGCTTTGCCAGCCAATAAACGACACCTTCGCACCACCTGAAACCGACAAGGATGGTGCAAGACATGCAAAAATATCTGACTCTGAACGAACTGCGTGCGAAGCTTGGCGGGCGCTCACGCTCTGCCGTTTATTGCGACCTCGCGGCGGGCCGACTGCCTCAGCCGGTGAAGCTTGGCGGGCGGCTATATTGGGGCGAATCCGACATCGAAGCGCACCTGCGCGCCATGACCGAAAAGGCCGCTTGATATGGGCGGCGGGCATAATGAAACCCCGCGCGGCTGGCGGGCCGACACGGGGCAGGATGGCCACAAAGCGAATGCGACGGGCTCCTGTGAGATAACACAAGCCGAGGGCCGAACAAAGTGGGCTGGGCTTTATCAGATTCACCCCGAAGCCAGCGGCGAACCATTCACAATCGAAGCCAAGGGCCGCGAAGCTTGGGCGCTCGACCGGCTGGCCAAAGCAGGACCGAAGGGCTGCACGCCCATTGAGCAACCTGCGCCCCGGTGGTCGGCTTATGTCCACCAGCTTCGCGGGATGGGCGTGCCGATTGAAACCGTGACCGAAGCCCATGGTGGCGACTTCGCGGGAACGCATGGCCGCTACGTCCTGCGCGCCCGCGTGGTGAAAGGCGGTACGGCATGACTGACGCGCGGGAACTGACCTTGGCGCTGGGCGGGTGCTGGTATGGCCGCTACGGCGCTGCACCTTGCCCTGTATGCCAGCCAGAACGGCGGAAAGAGCAAAACGCTCTGACCCTTGCCGATGGGCGAAACGGGCGGCTGGTGCTGGACTGCAAGAAAAGCGCTTGCCCCTTCACGGACATTCTAACGGCGGCTGGGCTGCGCTCAGGGGACTATCGCGCCCCCGACCCGGCAACCTTTGCCCGACGCGAACGCGAAGCAAAGGCCGAAGCCGAAAAGCGGGCGACGCAAGCCAAGCGGCTTTGTGATGAAGCAAAGCCCATCGCGGGCACAGTGGCGGAAGCCTACCTGCGCGAGCGGGGTATAACCTGCAAACTGCCCCCGACGCTTCGCTTTCACGGCGCTTGTTGGCACGGGCCGACCGCCAAGCGGTATCCGGCAATGGTAGCGGCTGTGCAGGGTACGGGCTTGCCTGCTGTCCATCGCACCTACCTGTGCCCTGATGGCTCTGGCAAAGCCGATATACAACCGGCAAAGGCTATGCTGGGCGCAACTGCTGGCGGCGCTGTGCGCTTGTCTGATGGGCCTTCACGCTTGGTGGTGGTGGAAGGTATAGAAAGCGGCTTGTCGCTGCTGTGCGGGCTTCTGGATGGCCCCGCGACGGTATGGGCCGGGCTTTCCACAAGTGGCCTGCGCGGGCTGCGCCTTCCGCCGCAATCGGGGCGGCTGACCATAGCCCGGGATGGCGACGCGCCGGGCCGTGAAGCTGCGCACGCTCTGGCCGAACGGGCACACGGCTTGGGCTGGCAAGTCTCAATTCTCGACCCGGGCGATGGGGCCGACTTTAACGACATTTTGAACCGAAAGGCGGTGCTGACATGAACGCGCCCCAACCCATTCGATACGCACCCGAAGGGCCGCAACCGCTATTGCGCGAAATCGCCCCCGGTGGGGACTATCCTGTGCACGCGCTCGGGCCACTGCGCGCGGCGGTGGAAGCGGTGCAGGGCATGACACAAGCCCCCGTGGCAATCCCGGCGGCTTCCGCCCTGTCGGTTGCCTCGCTGGCGGTGCAAAGCTTCGCGGATGTGGAAACGCTGGGCGGCGCGCGCCCCCTGTCGCTTTACGCTCTGACGGTGGCGCGCTCGGGCGAACGCAAAAGCGCTTGTGACGCGCCCCTTATGACCGCTCTACGCGACCATGAAAAGGAACAAGCGAAAGCCCAGCGCGACGCTATCCAGACATGGCAGAACGCGCACGCGCTCTGGAAAGGCGAACACGACCGCATTCTTCGCGAGGCTGCAAAAGGCAAAGGCGAAAAGCGCACGGCGGCGAAAGCTGACCTTGAAGCGCTTGGGCCGGAACCCGAAGCCCCGCCTTCCACGGACCGAACTGTGACCGAACCGACCTTTGAAGGGCTGACAAAGCTTTTTGCACACGGGCAGCCAAGCCTCGGGCTTTTCTCGGATGAAGGCGGGCAATTTCTCGGTGGGCACGCCATGAACTCGGAGAACCGGCAAAAGACTTAGGCGGCGTTTAATGACCTCTGGCAAGGTAACCCGATAAGGCGAACGCGCTCGGGGGATGGGCACGCGGCGCTATACGGGCGGCGGTTGGCGATTCACCTAATGGTCCAACCTACCGTGGCACGCGGCTTCATGGCCGACCCACTGGCGACTGACACCGGCTTTCTGCCCCGGTTTTTGATATGCGAACCGCCCAGCGCAATCGGAACCCGGATGCAGGCGAACGTCCGGTGCGATGATATGGCATTGGCAAACTTCGCAGGGCGACTGTGCGACATTCTCGAAACCCCCATGCCGATGGACCCGGAAACCCGTGAACTAAAACCTCGAACGCTGCAACTGACCCCCGACGCCCGCGCGCTGCTAGTGGCCTTTTCCGACGCCATAGAAAGGGAACAAGCCAACGGCGGGGATTTGGCGCATATCACCGGCACGGCTTCAAAGGCGGCGGAACAAGCTGGGCGCATTGCCGGGGTGCTGACCCTTTGGCACGACTTGGAAGCCACGAAGGTGGAAGCCAGCGACATGGCCGACGCAATAGAGCTTGCGCAATTCTACCTTTCTGAAGCTTCACGGCTGGCAAGCGCAGCGACGGTATCGGCTGAAATCGACCGCGCCGACGCCTTACGCAAGTGGCTGTTGGAAGGCTGGCCGCATGGCGAAATTATGGTGCGCGATGTGGTGCAGCGCGGGCCGAACCCGCTGCGCGAAAGCCCGAAGGCTCGGGCCGCGCTGGGCATTCTCGAAAAGCATGGATGGCTTGTCCAGCTTGAAGCCGGAACCGTGGTGCGCGGGGCTGCGCGCAAAGAGGCTTGGGCAATCGTTAGCCAACGCGGACCTTGAGGCAATCTTGACTGCGGCTGATATTGCAAGGGGGCAGGCATGACTGACCGAAAAAACGGGCGCAATTCGGATGGAACCTTTGCGGCTGGAAACCCCGGCAAGCCGAAGGGGACGCGCCACAAGGCGACACGGGCCGCGCTGGCGCTGCTGGATGGCGAAGCCGAAGCCTTGACCCACCAAGCTGTGACAATGGCGCTGGAAGGCGACACAACCGCTCTGCGCCTTTGCCTTGAACGCATCGCTCCGCCAAGGCGTGACGCGCCCGTGACCTTTGGCCTGCCCCGCATGGAAACCGCCTGCGACGCTGCAAAGGCCGCTGGCGGGGTGCTGGAAGCGGTGGCGGTGGGCGACCTAACCCCAACCGAAGGGTCGCACGTTATGGCGCTAGTGGAAACCTACCGTCGCACGCTGGAAACAAGCGAACTTGAAGCCCGTGTGGCTGCATTGGAAGGGGGGG
>CBFHXH010000010.1:0-62749 GCA_965659735.1 uncultured Pikeienuella sp. | reverse complement strand
TGACCGTTGTAGCGCCATCCGACGGGCAGGCTTACGTCGGTGTTTGAGGATAGGTAGCGGATTATTAGAGCTAAGAAATATGGTTCGTTGCCTCCAACCGCAGAATAAAACTGGCTAAATAGTCCTATCAAGAGGTTTTCATTTTTAAAGACGACTTTTAGGGAGAGTGAAGTGCAAAAAATAGTAATTGAAGTGCTTATCGGTTTCTTATCGGCAGCTTTGGCCGGATGGTTAGGATATCTCCTGGCTCGAGTTAGAGATGATCGCCTAAGGTCAGTCGATCACGCTCTGCATCTGATTTCAGAAGATTTTACAACTAAGAGGCTGCGATTTCTCAGTACGCTGCGAAAGCTCTGGCCAGCAGACCTCAAGACCGCAGCAAACATGAGCGTCGAGGAGTTTGAACTGTTTCGCAGGGATTGTTTGGAGATAATCAATACGTATGAACTAATCTGCATCCTGAAGAACAATGGTCATCTGGATAAGGTCATTTATTAAACTCAAATACTGCCAATCGTAAAAGCAGACTATCTTGAAGCTGATCCTCTGTTCGTTGAAATTGAGAACTATCAGAAGGAAACGGGCGGCAGTCTCCGACGACCCTTTTACTCTAATATCGCCCTTTGCGCTCCGAGGGAAAAAGCTGACGGATGACAGGTTGTCTAAGGTGGGCCTGAAGATCCACCCTACCCATCACGATGTGAAACCGTGTGATTTCCAGAGGTTAACATAATATTAATTTTGCATGAAATCAAACGCTTACCCACAGTTTCACGCGTGAAACCCCCTACCGTTTCACACGCCCCCACAGGTCATATTCCGCCGCCTCGTCGATCTCCACCTCGATCAAATCGCCCGGTTCCAACCCCTCGAACCCCTCGTCGATAAAGACATTCCCGTCGATCTCCGGCGCGTCCAGATAACTCCGCGCCACTGCCCCTTGATCGTCGACATGGTCGACCAGCGCCTGCAGGGTCGTCCCGACTCGCGCCTCCATCTTCTCCGCCGAAATCCGCTGGGCCGTCTCCATGAACCGCTCCCACCGGTCCTGCTTGACCTCGTCCGCCACATGCTCCGGCAGATCGTTCGCCCGCGCCCCGGCGACATTCTCGTATTTGAAGCAGCCGACGCGATCCAGCCGCGCCTCCTCCAGCCAGTCGAGCAGGTGCTGAAACTCCGCCTCCGTCTCGCCGGGATAGCCGACGATAAAGGTGGACCTGAGCGCAATCTCAGGGTTGATCGCCCGCCACGCCACGATCCGGTCCAGCGTTTTGGCCGAGGCCGCGGGCCGCGCCATCCGCTTCAGCACGTCGGGGTGGGAGTGCTGGAAGGGGATGTCGAGATAGGGCAGCAAGCCCTCCCCCATCAGAGGCAACAGATCGTCCACATGCGGGTAGGGGTAGATGTAGTGGAGGCGGGTCCAGACGCCCAGCTCCTTCAGCCCCTGCGCCAGATCCGTAACATGCGCCCGCCGCTCCTCATCCCGCCAATTCGACGTCAAATAGCGGATGTCCTTGCCGTAGGCAGAGGTGTCCTGGGAGATCACCAACAGCTCCTTAACCCCGGCCTCGACCAGCTTTTCCGCCTCCCGCAAGACAGCGGCGACGGAGCGGGAGCGGAGCTTGCCGCGCATGTCCGGGATCACGCAGAACTTGCACTTGTGATCGCAGCCTTCCGAGATCTTCAGATAGGCGTAATGGCGCGGCGTCAGGCGGACACCGGCGGCCGGGATCAGGTCGATGAACGGGTCCGGGGCCGGCGGGACGGCGCCGTGGACTGCGTCGAGCACCTGTTCGTACTGGTGCGGCCCGGTGACGGCGAGGACGTTGGGGTGCGTCTCGCGGATCATCTCTTCTTCGACGCCCAGACAGCCGGTGACGATGACCTTGCCGTTTTCGTTCAGCGCCTCGCCGATGGCCTCAAGGCTTTCGGCCTTCGCGCTGTCGAGGAACCCGCAGGTGTTTACGATGACCGCTTCGGCGCCCTGATAGTCGGGCGACAGGGCGTATCCTTCGGCGCGGAGGCGGGTGAGGATACGCTCCGAATCCACCAGCGCCTTGGGGCAGCCAAGGCTGACCATCCCGATCTTGGGCTGACCGGGGCGAGGCGCCTCATCAGAAGAAATACGCGGCGCGAGATCGGGGCGGAGGGATGGCGGGTTTAAGCTCATGCCCCAGCCTATACCGTTTCGCTGTGAAACAGACTAGAGCGGAAGCCGAAAGGCCCCCAAATCAGGCGCCACGCGTCGAGCATTCTCTTAGTGGAGTTTCTTGGTGATCGCCTTGGCCAATGCGGCAATCTCCTCCGCCGCTTTGGTCGACTTGGCCATCTCGCTGACACCGGCGCCCTTGGCGAAGGCCGTGGAAAAAGCCACCCGGTTGCCCAGCCGTTCCTTCAGCAGGGACACGCCTTCGTCGACCATCTTGGCCGCCACATCCTCAACCGCACCGCCACGCGGAGGCACGCGGTTAAGCACGACATAGGCGTCGGCGCCTTCCTTCATCGCCATCCGGATCGTCGCCCGCGTCGCCCAGACATCAGGGGCGGATGGCTGCGCCGGCACCACGACAATATCCGTCTCGCGCATCACCTTGCCCAGCATCATGTCGGCGGTGCCGGGGCAGTCGATCAGGATCAGATCGCTGTCGCGGGCGGCTTTCTTTAGGTCCACCCAGATCCGCCATTCGGACGATTCAATCAGGTCCATATCAGCATCGCCCGTACGCTGAATCCGCTCATCCATCCACCCCGTCAGCGTCTTCTGAGGGTCTAGGTCGATCAGCGCGATCCGCCTCTTCGCCACGAAGGCGGCGGCCAGTTGGGTCAGCAAGGTGGTTTTGCCTGCGCCGCCCTTTTGCTGGGCGAAGGTGATGATATTTGCCATTTGCGTCTCGTCAGCAGGTTTCTATGCTTAGTTTAACAGATTTGTTGCAGTGCAGCAAATCCTGCGAAGGAGGCGCGCTGTTGGCGAAAAAACGGCTGATCCTGCATATTGGGATGCACAAGACCGGCACCAGCTCGGTCCAGAGGTATTTTTCGCGCAATCGCATGATGTTGTGGCGAATGGGCGTGTGTTATCCCCCATCCATCGGGCCAGACGGGCGGGCCCAACCCAAACACAACGCGATTTTCGCTGCGATCAGCCATGAGGCTGACTTTGGCGCGCCCCATCCGTTGCTCGGCCCGGCATCAGAGGTCATCAACCAAACTGCCGATGCAGTCGACGCAGCGCCTGGCCAGATCGGCGTGATCAGCGCCGAAGGGCTTTCGGGCGAGCGACCCGTCTTTGCAAGGGCGATGGCGCCCTTAGCGACACGCTTTGATCTTCACGTCGCGATCTTTCTGCGCCGGCAGGACCACTGGGTTGAAAGCTTCTACAAGCAAATGGTCCTGAACAGGGATGTTCGTGAAAGTCGGTCGTTTTACAGCTTTGTCGCAGCTGAAACCACACAAGCACACATGCAGTATCACCAGATCATTAGTTGGTGGGACGAGGCTATTGGCCCCGATCATGTTCATGTCTTCTCTGCACAGCCGGAGGGGCCGCAGCGTCCCCTCATTCGATTGTTTGATCTGGCAGACATGGGTCGCAAGTTTAGATGGCTGCCCTTCGCCAACGCGCATGAGAATCACTCGCCCGGACTCGCAGCGGTCGAGGTTGTGCGTCGTTGCAATGAGCTCGACCTTGATGCGCCTCGCCATGCGGCTGAGCAGATTGAGGCGAAGCTCGGCCGCGGGACCGGAGCGTACCTGACCGACACTGAGCGAGCAAAGCTGATCACGTACCATCAAAGCGGGAATCACTATCTGAAGTCGCGGCTGTCTGAATGCAATTTTAAGAGATTGAGTCCAAATGTGGCGAATTTAGGCACGAAAAACGAACGGCGGTGGGATGGAGAAATCTCTCAACAATTCTTATCAAAATCCCTAGCTATAATTGGGTTAAGTACCTAATAAATAAATATTTAAATATGGTCAGAACAAGGCACAGGCATGAATGGCGTTTATGCTTCGTAAAGTCAGCGAAACGATTAGAGTGTAATTTGGGTCGAAACATGTGGTTTTGACTGATCGCGAATAACAAAAGGTTTCCGCGAAGCGCACCGGACAAATCGGTGGCTGAGCCCTAGGTTATAGATCGCGAACAGAGACAGCGGGCTGCTTACCCTCCACACTAATTGGCCCGGAAGGTGTTACCCCACATAACACCGTGTCCTGAAGCGGACGGTCAAAGATCGGCCGACACGGCGTCTCGGGATATGCCCCACAGCCCGAGACGCCGTTTTCCGTTTTTAGGGTCTTCCACGTTACCGAAGGGCCATAAAAAACACTGTCACCCGATCAATCTGTCGGTCAGCTTACGAAGCCCTCCTAACCCTGATCACGTCTCACCGTTTCCGCCCGCATCTGCTGCGCGATGCGACCTACACCATGGGGCGTCTTGCGCCAGCTAGAGGGCGATACGACTAATTCACAAACCGCAAGATAAGCCGCAATCGCACCCAACGGCCAATACAATGGCAGCAGCAGAACAAAGGGCACCAAGCGTCGGCGCCCACGTCGCCACAAGCCAAGGCATGCAGCAGCGCCAAGAGCTTGGATGCACAGGACGGTCACATCACCAAGCATCTCAACCGCGGCGATCAGCGCGGCCGGCAGACCGGATGGACCCACGAACCATAGCGCCCACGCGCCCAACCACATCGCCGGCAAGGCCAGATAGCCAAATACAGCGCTCAGCAGCAGGACATTGACGCCAATAAACCGCCAAAGGCCAATATCAGCCAGCAGTTCGCCCAGGCGGGACATGTGGGTGATCCAGATCGCAAGGTATCCTTTTAACCACCGCGACCGCTGTTTGATCCACGATGCCAGACGGCTGTTCGCATCTTCCGCTGTAAGAGAATCGCTAAGCTCAGTTTTCATCCCGGCGCGGCCCAGCATGATGCCCAGATCTGCATCTTCCGTCACGTTGAAACTGTCCCATCCACCCGCATCGACTAACGCGCCGCGCCGAATGAAGAAGGGCATGCCGCCCAGAGGGATCGGTAGGCCCAGACGGCGAAGCCCGGGAAGCATCACGTCAAACCAGGGGGCGTACTCAATCTCAAAACAGAGAGAAATGAAGTTTTCATTAGCATTATAGTACCCAAGCCTCGCCTGAATGCAGGCAATGTCGGCCGGCGCGGCGTCGAATTGCGCAGCGATACGGCGGAGCTGATCTGGGGCGGAACGATCCTCGGCGTCATAGACGCTAATGATGTCGCCTCGGGCGAACTCCATCGCAAGATTCAAAACGCGAGGCTTGGTGCGCGGCCTCCCGTCAGGAGTGACGAGAATCTCCGCAAAAGCGGGCAGGCCACAAGCGCTTAGCGCCGGACCGGTCAAATAGTCGTCCGCATCCAGCACCAGTTTCACGTCAAGCAGCTCTGGCGGGTAATCGAGCGCGTTGAGCGCATCGATCAACAGCGGGGCCGTCTCCGCCTCGTCATAGAGCGCGATCAAAATTGTGATGCGGGGCGGTGGACGGTGATCTGCGACGCGATCGACGACAGCGTGTTTCGGCGAAGTTCGCTCAGATTGTCGGCTGAGCAAGACAGACATCAGCCAAATCATCCCATTCAGGGCGATAATGGCGGCAATCAGATAGGTCGCCGCCTCCAATGTAGGCACGGGCGCGGCAACAAAACCGATCAGGGCCACCAGGCCGATGCTTATCGCCGCGACGCGCTGCCAGGGCGCAAAGCCCCGACGCAGGCTGAAACCCGCAGGCCGCCTTTTGCGCGCCCGCATCGCAAGGGATGAGCCGGTGGCAGTGATGATCGCCGCCCGCAGAGCCTTCTATTCAGCAATCACGACCGGCGCGCCCTGCGCCCCTAAAGCACGCAGCGCAGCGGCGCAGTCGGGCTCGGCGGTTACATAAGTGATTTCTTCATCCACCCGCCACCATGGCAGGATCAAATTACGAATGTAGACGGGCGCATCGGTCATCTGAGCCAGATCAGGGTCCGGTGGCGCATCGATTAAGTGGACATATTCAAGACCGCGGCGGCTGCAGCGAAATCGCCTGCGTCGGCTAATTCATGAGCCGCCATGATGTCGCCCACACGCACGCGTGAGGTTTTCTGCGCATCCAGGGCAATTTGCAGCATCTCGGCGCTTACAGCACCGCTTTGACACAAGATCTCTCCGATTCGCGAGTGATCGAGGCTGCGCCGCGCTCACAAACCCGGTGCGATTGTACCGGTGGACATCTGACCTCTCCGAATCCCCAATCAGGTCGCGGACGCCCGTGAGTGCAATTGTAGGGATTCGTTTAAGGCGGCGTTAACGCTTCAGCCCATCGAGGCGAAGAACCGTTCAAAAAGGTAGAAGCTGTCCTGCGGACCGGGACTGGCCTCTGGGTGGTGCTGAACCGAAAAGACGGGTTTACCTTTTACCTTCAACCCACAATTGGACCCATCGAACAGGGACACATGGGTCTCTTCAACATTGTCCGGCAGCGTTTGCGCATCGACCGCAAAGCCGTGGTTCATCGACGTGATTTCCACCTTGCCTGTCGCCGCTTCGCGCACCGGGTGGTTCGCGCCGTGGTGGCCATGGTTCATCTTTACTGTCTTGCCGCCAAGCGCGAGCGCAAGCATTTGATGCCCAAGGCAGATCCCGAAAACGGGAATATCCGCCGCCAGCACATCCTTGATCATCGGCACGGCATAGGCGCCAGTCGCAGCCGGATCGCCAGGACCATTGGACAGGAACACGCCATCGGGCTTATGCGCCAGCACATCGGCCGCGGTCGCAGTCGCAGGCAGCACCACAACCTCGGCGCCAGCCTCGGCAAGGCAACGCAGGATGTTCCGTTTTGCACCAAAATCAACGGCGACAACCTTTTTACGCGGGGTGTTCTGACGGGGGAAGCCGCCCGGCCATGCCCAGCGCTGTTGATCCCACTGATATGACCGGGCGCAGGTCACGTCCTTGGCCAGATCCAGCCCTTCCAACCCAGCAAACGCCTTGGCCTTAGCGATCAGCGCATCTGCGTCGACACAATCAGGGTTATACCCGATCGCCGCATGCGGCATGCCCTTTTGGCGAATGACGCGGGTCAAACGGCGCGTATCGATGCCACCAATCGCCACCCGGCCTTTGCTCGCCAGCCAGTCAGACAAGGTCGACATAGATCGCCAGTTCGACGGCAAGGTCGGGTCCATTCGGACCACCAGGCCCTGGGCGAAGAGTTCAGGCGCCTCTTCATCCTCATCCGTCGTGCCGGTGTTGCCGATATGTGGGAAGGTGAAGGTGACGATTTGCCCGGCGTAGGAGGGGTCAGTCATAATCTCCTGATAGCCGGTCATGGCGGTGTTGAAGCACAGCTCCCCCACGGCATCACCTGCGGCGCCAAACCCACGGCCCCAGAAAAGCGTCCCATCGGCAAGCGCGAGGCAGGCGTTCGAAGGCGAAGTTTTCGACATGCGAGGACCGATCTTTGCTGAATCGAGCGGAAGCTAGAGAAGCCTGATTGTACCGTCAATAGACCCATGAAAAGATATTTTTACTATATTTATCAGATACTTAAATCACACACAACCGTTTGAGTGGTGGCCTTTGGTCGTGTATGGTCTGCGCGGCCCGCCACTTTGGCGCGGGATGGTGGATGAGTTTGGCATGCGTGACCGCATAATGAACGCCCTGAAAATGGCGATGAAGGACAAAGAAGCGCTGCGTGTCAGCACGCTTCGCCTAATCAACGCTGCGATCAAGGAACGCGAAATCGCCATACGCGGCGACGAAGACGCGGGTGAAATTGATTCCGCCGAGGTTTTGGCGATTCTGTCGAAAATGGTGAAACAGCGCGAAGACAGCGCCAAGGCCTATGACGATGCGGATCGTGATGATCTGGCCAGCCGCGAGCGGTCTGAGATCAAGATCATCCGCGAATTCATGCCCAAACCTCTGTCGTCCGATGAGGTCGCCGAAGCAGTTAAAACTGCGATCACCGACACCGGCGCATCGTCGATCAAGGACATGGGCAAGGTGATGGGCGCGTTGAAATCCAAATACACGGGCCGCATGGATTTCGCCGTCGCAGGCGCCGAAGTGAAAGCCGCGCTGGCCTGAACAGGCGGTCAGGTCGCCTTGCCGTGAGGCCGATCATGCGGTATCGCCCCGCTTGATCAATCATCCGGGTCCACATCATGGCCAAAGACAAGAAAAAGAAAGTCCAGCGCCCCCGCGCTGAGACGCCGCGCGGTTTTCGCGACTATTTCGGCGCCGAAGTCGCCGAGCGGGACATAATGCTGTCCGCCATTTGCGAGGTCTATCATCGCTATGGGTTTGACGCGCTGGAGACGTCCGCAGTTGAAACCGTGGATGCGCTGGGAAAGTTCCTGCCTGATGTCGACCGCCCGAACGAAGGCGTGTTCGCCTGGCAGGATGAAGACGACGCATGGATGGCACTGCGCTATGATCTGACAGCGCCTCTGGCGCGCGTGTATGCGCAACACCAGCAATCACTGCCTACGCCCTATCGCCGCTATGCGGTTGGGCCGGTCTGGCGCAACGAAAAGCCAGGACCCGGTCGTTATCGCCAGTTTTATCAATGTGACGCCGACACCGTTGGCAGCGCCTCACCTGCTGCGGACGCAGAGGTTTGCGCAATGCTGGCGGACGCGCTTGAGGCTGCGGGCATTCAGCGTGGCGACTACATCATTCGCATCAACAACCGCAAAGTCCTGAATGGAGTGATGGAAGTTGTCGGCCTGCTGAACCCGGACGCGCCGGAAGATGGCGAGGCGGCGCGCGGCATCGTTCTGCGCGCAATCGACAAGCTCGATCGCCTCGGCCCCGATGGCGTGCGCGCCCTGTTGGGCGCCGGCCGCAAGGATGAAAGCGGTGACTTTACTGATGGCGCAGGTCTGACCAACGCACAGGCCGATATCGTCATGGGCTTCGTTGAAGCGCGCCGCGACAGCGCTGCTGAAACCTGCGATCGCCTGCGCGAACTGGTGACAGGCTCAGACACCGGGCTTGAGGGTGTTGCAGAACTGGAAACCATCGGTGGTTTGCTGACTGCACAGGGCTATGCCGAACGCGCTGTAATCGATCCTTCGGTCGTGCGCGGCCTGGGCTACTATACCGGCCCTGTTTATGAGGCCGAGCTGACCTTCGAAATCATAGACGAAAAAGGTCGCAAGCGGCAGTTCGGCTCCGTTGCCGGTGGCGGGCGTTATGACGATTTGGTCATGCGCTTTACCGGCCAGCGGGTTCCAGGGGCGGGCGTCTCCATCGGCATTGACCGGCTACTGGCCGCCCTGCGCGAACGGCGCGGCGCGACAGATCAGGCGGACGGGCCGGTTCTGGTGACGGTGATGGATAGGGATCGTCTGGCTGACTATCAGACAATGGTGGCCGAACTGCGCGCCGCTGGCATCCGCGCCGAGATGTTCCTCGGTGGCGGCAACATGGCGCGGCAGCTGAAATACGCCGACAAGCGCGCCTGCCCTGTCGCCATCATCGAAGGCGGCAATGAAAAAGAGGCCGGCGTCATTCAGTTGAAAGATCTGGCGCTGGGCGCACGACTGGCGGCTGAGATTGAAACCAACGAGGAGTGGAAAGCCCAGCCTGCGCAGGTCGAAGTTCCGCGCAGCGCCCTGATCGACGAAGTCCGCGCAATGATCGCGCGGGCGGGCTGATCCATGCGGGGCGGTGGGCGCGTCGGCGCTGATCTTGCGCGGCTAAGCGCTGTGCGCACGGACATTGCAGCGCGGTTTGAAGCCGCCGGCGCCATGCGGGTTGAGCTGGCGACGCTTCAACCCGCTGATGTCATGCTGGACCTTTATGGCGAAGACATCCGCGCCCGCGCCTATCTGGTACAGGACCCGGAAGCAGGCGAGCTGTTCTTGCGCCCCGATTTTACCGTCCCGGTCGCGCGCCTGCATATGGAAAAGGGCCTGTCACCTGCGCGGTACCACTATGACGGCCTTGTATGGCGCCGTAAGGACCCAACCGCGGACAGGCCCACTGAATACCTCCAATCCGGGATAGAGCTTATTGGCGGTCTCGACCCCGCGGCGGAGGAGGCTGAGATCTTCACCCTGATTCAGTCTGCGCTGGGCGACTGCGCTGATCGCGTCGTCACGGGCGATTTGGGCGTCATCCTTGCCGCGATCGACGTGATCCAGATCAGCGATACACGCCGCACCACACTGCGCCGGCATGTGTGGCGCCCACAGCGGTTCCAGGCGTTGATCGAACGGTTCGCCACAACACCCCAGCCCGAGGCAACGCGCGACGCCCTGCTGGCGGGCGATACGGCCGCAAGGCGGCGCGCCATCGCCGAGGCTGGCAAGTTTGTGGGCTTAAGGGGGGAAGATGAAATCCTCGCCCGCCTCGATGTGCTGGAAGCTGAGGCAGCGGAAGCGCCCCTGCCTACAGACGATCGGGAAATGATTGAAGCCGTGCTGAAGGTCGCCGGACCGGCTGATCAGGCGCTAGCGCAACTTCGCGCTATTTGTCCCCGCGCAATGGCCCCTGCACTAGGTCGGTTTGAACGACGGTTGGAGGCGTTGGCCGCGAGAGGCGTCGATATTGGAACCCTGCCGTTCCAGGCGACGTTCGGGCGAAACCTTGAATACTACGACGGCTTTGTCTTTGAATTCCGCGCCGCGGACCCCTCGCTACCCCCCCTTGGCGGCGGAGGGCGATATGATGCGCTGACGGTCAGCCTTGGCGGTGGATCGGGATCAACCGCCGTCGGCGGCGTTGTGCGGCCAGAAGCGATGATCGTAGCGGAGGCGGGCGCATGATCAAACTCGGGCTCCCCTCCAAAGGCCGGATGCAAAAGCAGTGCGTCGACTGGTTCGCTGATCGCGGCCTGACGATTGAGCGGGCAGAGACAGGCCGCGAATACGCCGGACGGATCGAAGGCGTGGATGGGGTTGAACTGGTGCTGCTGTCTGCATCAGAAATCCCACGCGAGCTGGCGGCTGGACGGATTGACGTTGGCGTCACCGGCGAAGATGTCGTGCGTGAAAAGATCGCCGGATGGGATCGTAAGATCAGATTGGCAGCCAAGCTGGGCTTCGGCGAAGCTGACCTGATCGTCGCCGTGCCTTCAGTTTGGATCGATGTTGATACGATGCACGATTTTGACGCCGCCGCCGCTGCGTTCCGCAAACGGCACGGCTTGCGGATGCGGATAGCCACCAAATACCACAACCTCGCGCGGGCGTTCCTAAGGACATCTGGCGTGGCGGATTACCAGTTAGTGGACAGCCAGGGCGCCACCGAAGCGACGCCTCTGAACCTGACGGCAGAGGCGATCATCGATATCACCTCAACCGGTGAAACGCTTCGAGCAAACCACCTGAAGATTCTCAGCGACGGTTTGATCCTGCAGTCGGAGGCGAACCTCTGCGTCTCAAAGACGTCGAACGTCAATCAGGTGAAACTGCAGTCTTTTTTGAAAAAACTTAACTGATTTCACAGTATTTTCACCTTTAAGGCGAGTATTTTCGCGTGCTCTATTCTTATGCGCGCTTCATGCTGGCTGCATTGATTTAATTTGGGGATGCCACGTTATGGATGAAATTTGTTCCTGCGCCAGGGGTTTGGCGACTGCAGCAGAAACACTGGTCTTCGTTATCGCATTTCAGGCGCTGATGGCGACCGCAACTTTTGCCGCCATTACAATCATCTTCTGACGGATATTCAGAGCCTATTCAGCAGCCTGCCGAGTGCTTGATCGCGCTGCGTCGGTAGCCATTAGTAATTCAGCTGTAACGCCGGGTTCTGACAATGCATGACCGCCATCAGATACGAGTTTCAGTTCTGATCCAGGCCACGCCCGGTGCAATTCAAACGCAGAAACCGGTGGGCAAACCATGTCGTACCGGCCCTGTACAATCACGCCTGGAATATCGCGGATCCGACCAACATCACGCAGGATCTGGCCATCCTCCGCCAGAAATCCGCGGTTTTTGAAATAATGACATTCGATCCGCGCGAAAGCGCGGGCGTAGGACGCCGCAGCATAGCCGGAGCCGCGATCTTCATGGCCACGCAGAGTTGCCGTCGCACCTTCCCACTTGGTCCAGACGCGAGCGCATTCGGTCTGCTGCGCCAGATCGCCCCCCATGAGACGGCGATGATAAGCGGTGATCAGATCATCGCGTTCTGATTCAGGGATTGGGCGCAGGAATTCTTCCCAGAGGTCTGGCCAGAAAATCGACGCTCCGCCGCCATAGAACCAATCAAGTTCACGGTCGGTCATCAAAAAGATGCCGCGCAAGATCATCTCGGTCACACGGCGTGGGTGCGTTTCCGCATAGATCAGCGACAGCGTCGCGCCCCATGATCCGCCAAAGACCATCCAGCGTTCGATGCCCAAACGGCGGCGGATCGCCTCAATATCGTCAACCAGATCCCAGGTTGTATTACGCTCAACGCTGGCATGGGGCCGCGACCGGCCACAACCACGCTGATCGAACAGGATGATGTGATAGGCGCTGGGGTCAAAATACCGCCGCATCGCCGGGCTGCACCCCCCGCCCGGGCCTCCATGCAGAACAATGACCGGCTTAGCGCCTTTGGTGCCGCATTCTTCTACATACAGCTCATGCCCCCCGCTCACCTGCAGGCGAAAGCGATTGAACGGCTCTATCGGAGGATACAGCGAGCGGCGAAGGGCGGGCATTATTGTTCCTGATTCCTTGCGCTTTCGCGCGAATACACCATGTTCTAGGCCGACAATCGTACAATTCCCAGCCCGGAAGGCGACAAATGATGTCTGGCGCACAGCCTGGAACAACCATTGACGCAGGGGAAATCGCCAAGTTTGAAGCGATCGCCGCCGAGTGGTGGGATCCGGATGGAAAGTTCAAACCACTCCATCAAATGAATCCATGCCGGCTGGATTATATCCTGTCGCAGCTTGCGGCCCAATACGGTCTGAAACCAAGGCGTCAATCACTTGAAGGGTTAAAGCTGGTCGATATCGGATCGGGCGGCGGACTGATCGCAGAACCCCTGTCACGCTTGGGCGCAGAGGTGACCGGGCTGGATGCCGCAGCGGGCAATATCGCAGTTGCGGGCGCGCACGCCGCCGCCATGGGGTTGGACATCGATTATCGCGTCGAAACGGCCGAGGCGGTGGCTGAGGCAGGCGAGACATTCGACGCCGTCATCGCGCTGGAGATTGTCGAGCATGTCGCTGATGTTCCATCCTTCCTGGCCGCCCTGTCACAACTGGTGAAACCGGGCGGGCTGGTCATCATGTCCACGCTGAACCGAACCGCGCAAAGCTGGGCGATGGCGATCGTAGGGGCGGAAAGGATCATGCGCTGGTTGCCAGTCGGCACCCATGAATGGAGCAAATTCCCGACCCCAGAAGAACTGGAAACTGGTCTGACCGATGCGGGCCTCAGCGTCGTCGACAGCAAGGGCATGGTCCTGAACCCACTGCGCGGCGAATGGCGGCTGAGCGACGATGACCTGTCGGTCAACTATATCCTAACGGCGGAGAAGGCCTGAGGCCGCGGCCATATCCGCCAATCCATCCTCCAACGCGATGCTGGGTTGATAGACCGAAGCCGGCAGCGCGCGATCAGGGTGCACGGACCAGTCGGAATGCAGAATTTCACGCACTTTGCCTTGGGTCAGCATTTCACCGCTGCCAGTCACTGCGGCAAGCGATCCACCCACTGCCCCCGCAGCCTTGAGAACCACCGCTGGCAAGCGCACTGCGCGCGGTGTACGCCCCAGCGCCTTGGCCGCGACCGCCGCAAGCTCATCCCAGCGGTAACCATCAAGCCTGGCGTCCGAAATCTCGTGCACAGCGCCGGGCGCGCTGATCTGCGCGACGTTCACAACCGCGCAGGCGGCGTCGCGCGCGTCAACCATGGCGATGCGGGCTGAGCGCGCGTTCAACATCAGCTGCAATGGCGCATTAGACAACTTCAGGACCTTCAGCGATTCTTGATCATGGCGGCCATAAATGGCGCCCGGCCGCAGCACCCGCCAATCACGGCCCACCAGTTCGGTGGCGACAGCATCCTCACCCGCCCGTTTTGAAGCCGCGTAATGGGATAGCTCAGGCATCCGCGCAGCCATCGAGGAAATGAGAACAAATCGGCCATCCACCGGCACCGTTTTCGCCCAGACCCGCGCCGCCCGCGCGGCGCCATCGCAATTGGGGCCCATGAACCCCTGACGCGTCGCAGCCTTCACCACGCCGGCGATGTGAATGAAAATCTCCGCCCCTGACGCCAGCGCTGTCAGTGCGGCTTCGTCGCCAAGATCGCCGCGGATGACATCAATCGGAACATCGGTGAGCTCAGGCAAATCGGGCGTCGAGCGCGCCAGAATGCGTACGTCAAAGCCCTGTTCGGCAAGCTCGCGTATGACGTGGCGACCCAGAAAGCCCGTGCCGCCCGTAAGCGCGGCCAGACGTGTCACCCAACGGGCCCTGTGTCGAAATCACGATCAAGATACATTAGGCGAGCCTTCGCCCGGCTCAGCTTGCCAGATGATGTCTGTGGCAGCTCACCGTTTTTCGCCAGGGCGACCTTCGCCTCAACCCCGTGGGTCATGCGGACGGCGCCGTGAACCTCTTCCCGGATCGCTTCACGCGCTTCGGGGTCGCGGGACCGGCATTCGACGACGACAACAACCTGTTCTTCGGGATTCGATGTGGTGTCATCCGGCGTGACGGCAAAGGCCGCAGCCCCGCCTTCACGGATCGCATCAACGTCTTTTTCGATGGTCCATTCCAAATCATGCGGCCAGAGGTTTCTGCCGTTCACAATCATCAGGTCCTTAGCGCGCCCGGTAATAACCAACTGGCCTTCAGTGAAGTAGCCAAGATCACCCGTGTCGAGCCAGCCATCAACTAGCGCCCGGGCGGTTTCTTCGGGGTCACCGAAGTATTCCTTCATCAGACTTGGTCCTGCGGCCCAAACCTTGCCGACCCGTTCTTCCGGCAGAGCCGTGCCCGATTCATCACGGATTTCGATCTTGTGATGTTCCAGCGCCGCACCGCACATTGCAAAATCGCGGGCTGGGCCATCTGCGGCGGGCGCAGCGATCATCTCACGCTCAAGCTTGGCGAGATCCAGCCGACGGGTCTGCAGGCCCTGACCCAGCGGCGCAAAGGACAGCGCAAGCGTGGTTTCGGCCATGCCATAGCTTGGCACGAAAGATCCCGCATCGAACTTGGCGTCTTTGAAGGTTTCAGAAAATTTGCGGATAATCGGCGCCTTGATCATATCGCCGCCGATGCCAGCAACGCGCCATGCGGACAGGTCCATGCCTTCGGGCGACTTGCCCCGCGCACGGCGCAGCGCAAGGTCATACCCGAACGACGGCGCGTATGTGACAGTGCAGCTGTTGCGTTGGATCAGCTCTAACCACAAAAGCGGGCGGCGGACGAAGTCGCGCGTGCTCATGTAATCGGCGGTAAACTGGGTCGCGATGGGAGTCAGGAAGCAGCCGACAAGCCCCATGTCATGGTAAAGCGGCAACCAACTGATGCCACGGTCGCCTGCACGGAAATGGAGCCCATCAGTGGCAATGGCTCGCAGGTTCGCCATCATCGAGCCGTGGGTCACTGCTACGCCCTTGGGCGCGCCGGTCGTGCCAGACGAAAACTGCAGGTATGCAAGGTCGGTTGAGGCGACCTTGACCCGCGTCGTCATCCGATCCGCCTGCGGCAGGTCGGCAAGTTTGCCAACGTAATCAAGACCCATCGGGGCCATCGCTTCTTTCACCCAGTCTTCATATTCAGCAGTGGTGAAAACGGCGCGTGCGTCTGCGGTTTTGACGATGCGCCGCAGCTGTTCGGAATATGCGTCACGCTGACCAAATGCCACCGGCAACGGCAGGGGCGCTGGAATCAAACCAGCGTAGAGCGCGCCAATGAAAGCCACAGCGAAATCGGCGTTCGTTTCCGCAAGGATCGCGACACGGTCACCGCGCGACAAGCCCAGCGCCAAAAGGCGGCCCGCGACTTCCTCGCTGCGGGCGCGCATATCGACAAAGTTCAGCTGTTCGATAATCACGCCGCGCGCGTTGTAATAGTTCAGGCCGTTCACGCCTTTCGAGGCGTAATCGACAGCGTCGACAAACGTATCGAAGTCGGCCCAGCGAAAGGTCAGGCCGGACAGCGTTGGCAACGCCTCTGTCATTTTTTCGGTCTCACCCTGCATGTCGTTCCGTTTGGACCTTCGGCTCCGGACGTAATTGGTCGAGGGCATCTAGCATTTTCGTTCTGGTCCTGAAAGTCCCTGCGACCGGTTCCCATACTGCAATTCCAGGAAATTCGTTCACCTTTCACGACGGGATTGACAAGAACCAGCTGGTCAGCCCCAACTGCAGCCACAAATTTCAGGGGGAAACGACCCATGCTGACAATTTATGGACGAGCAACATCGTCCAATGTGCAGGTAGTGATGTGGCTGGTGGGGGAACTTGGCCTTAGCCATGAACGCCTAGACAAAGGCCATGTTCATGGCGGGTTGGACGACCCTGAATACCGCCGCATCAACCCGCACGGTCTGGTCCCCGCGCTGAAAGACGGGGATGTGGAGATGTTCGAAAGCTCTGCGATCTTACGTTACCTGGCTAGCAAATATGGCGCTGACACGTCGTTCTGGGACCCTGATCCCGCCAAGCAGGCGGCGGCGGACATGTGGGCCGAATGGGGTAAGACAACGCTATGCCCCGCTTTCGCTGGCCCGATCTTCTGGGCGCGTGTGCGCACGCCCGCCAAGAACCGCAACCCCCAAATGCTGGCCCGCGCCGTTCAGCAGTACGAGGCGCTTTTGCTACGTGTCGGCATGCAGCTGGATAACAAACCGTATCTTTTGGGCGATCAACCCACGTTGGCTGACCTGGTGATCGGGCACCTTCTGTTCCGCTATTACGATATCGTCATTCAACGCGCCGAACGGCCGCGTGTGCGCGCCTATTACGAACGCCTGATGGAACGCCCCGCGTTCAAGGAACACGTGATGGTCAACTACGATTCTCTAAGAGTTGAGGGCGCGTAAGGCGCCCGATCAGAAATCTTTCTTCCAGTTCAGGCCAATCGATGTGCCGACATCGGCGCCTGTTTCACTGTCGATCGTAACGTTATCGAAAACCTCTACCTCTACCTGGACGGAGGCTGCGCCTGATCCGATTGGTTGTTTAACACCCACAAAGACACCCTCGGCCACGTTTGAACCAACGGTGACAGAAGGGCCAGCTTCCCCGCTGTCGACGCGAAGGACATCAACTCCTACCGCGCCGCGAACGCTGTCTGACGCGCCGCCGCCCCCATCCAAAAGGGTCGTAACGCCAACCGCCAGCGACAGCGCGTCAGATGGCGACAACGACTGGCGCGACCGACCGAACAGGATACGCGGCAGCACCTCTTCCTCCGCCAGGGCAGGGCGAGAAACGAAGTTGATCTGCGGCTCGCTCGCCACGCCAGTCACGGCGATGCCGCCGCGAATGCCGTCATTGTCCCGTTGGATCAGAACATCGAGGCGAGGGTCGACGCCCTGGCCGCCGCTGAACTGCACCTTGCCCCGTTCCAGATCAAAATCGCGGCCCAACAAGCTCAGTTGACCGCGTCGTTTCTGGATTGCGCCTACGATGCGAGGGTCTGCTGCGGTGCCAGAGATGGTCAGATCAATCTCCCATTCGCTGTCGAGGCCACGCCCTCGCACAAAGATGTCCTGCGGACCGGTGATGACGATATCAAGATCGATGTCTTCGCCGCTAGCGGGTTCAGGTTCGGGCGGTTCTTCGCCCTTGATACGCACCGGGCCAATGTCGGCGACGCCGGGTGGGTTTGCGTTGACCAGGCGGATTTCTGCGCGATCAATGTTGATATCACCTGAAATATCTGGTGCATCCAAAGGCCCAGCGGCAGAGATATTCAAGCTGATTGCCACTGTCGCATCGTCGCGGCGCACCAGTGTAGCGCCATTGGCGACCAGGTTGGCGCCGATCCTGCCATCATTCAGTTCAACAACCGCTTTCACATCGCCGCCTGATCCATCGCCCGCGGTCATGTCGATCACAAAGGCACCGGATGGTTCGATTTGCGAGGTCGCAGTCAGATCAACAAGGATTGCGCCAATGTCGAGGTTCTCATATCTGCCGCCGCTGATCGCAACATCGCCCCCCACTTCAGGCGATGCAATTGTGCCGCCAAGCCTAAGGGCAACCTTCGCCTCAGCCGACAGGACATGACCCGGTGCGGGTATCAGAGCCCAGATGTCTTGGATCTGACCCGTCCAATCGACCGAGCCTGACAGCGCGCCTTGAGTCGGCACAGTCGGAACCGGCCCCCCTGAGAGGCGCATCGGGGCCGCCGCCCTGACAAGCAACGGCGCGCCAAACGGGCCGGAAAGATCAGCGGCCACCTTCGCCACGCGTCCATCCCAGTCGACGCCAGCGTCAAGGGTCAGCGCGCCCAAGTCCGCGACCACATCAGCAAATCGCAGGTCATTCGCGTTCATTTGAACCCTGGCGGAAGGGTTGGATCGGCGCGTGTTGAACTCTGCCTTGATATAGGCGGCACCTTGCTCAACTGGCGCGCCAGCAAGGGCCGCGAGGGGGGCCAGGTTGGCCGCCTCCACATTCAGATCACCGGTCATTCCATCAGAATGCAGAGCGACGTCGCCAGTCAGGACAGCGCTGGATAGAGACAGGTCAATTCCCTGAAAGCGGGTGACCCCATTGCCCGTCTTGATGGTCAGCGGTGCGTCAAGCATTGCGACAATGTCATCCAGCGACGCCTCCAGTTCGCTGATGCGGACCGTCACATCGCCCACCGCATCCACCCGCGCCCGTGAGCGGACAGCGACAATCTCGCCAGATGTCAGCGCGCCGTCACTGGTCAGGCGGAGGTCGAGCGTGGACAGCTTGCCGGATGTCGTCAGACGCGTGGTTGTCAGACCCGCGGGGTCCGCCGCTATATCGCGGGCGATCAGTGTCGCCTCGATCGCTGGATCACCGCTCGGCGCATTACTGATCTGCGCATTCACGTCGACGCCAGCGATGCTTGCGGGGTCGGCGGTGATCGGACCAAGACTGGCGGTGATCGCCATATCCTCTGGTTTGCCGGAGACTGCCGCATGGCCAGTGTTAATCGTCGCGCCATCCGCACTGAGGCCAGAGAATTTCAGGCCCAGATCAAACCCAAGACCACCCAGCACATCATTCAAAGCGCCTTTCGCAGTCGCTTTTTGCACCGCCACGCCGGCAGCAGACAAGTCGGCGAGTGCGACGTCCAGCGTTACGTTTTGTGCGCCATCAGATACATTCAGCTGAATATCGCCACTGAGAACGCCGGCGATGTTCTGTTGGGCTGCAGCGGTTAAAGCAGACATATCAGGCGCGTCCATTGTAATCGCACCAGTCGCCAAGGTGGTGTCGAGCGCAACTGAAACACCCCCTTCAATCGTGGTGCCAAGGCCCGTCGCAATTAAGTCGGTCAGATCCAACCGGTCGCCGTCCAATAGAAACGCGCCATCGAATGTGATCTCGCCAAAACGCGAACCATCTGCAACCATGTTCATCGTACCCTTCGGCGTCGCCCCAAAAGTCGCGTCGTGGGTCAAAGATACTGCGCCCAGACGTTCTTCGCCAACCGCGAGGCCGGTAAAAGCGGCGTTGCCTGCCAGCCGGGGCGCACTGAAGGGACCGTTGAGCGTACCTTTCACTTCCGCCACGCCCTTGGCGTCAGCGTCGTAGGCCGCCGCCAGCGGCGCAAGGTCGGGTGCAGCAATCTGGTAGGTTACATCAGCGGTTTCAGTCTGCAGGTCGGCGCCGCCTGATACGCTGACGATCAGCGGAACCGAGGTGAGTGATAAGTTTGCCAATGTTGCTTGATCATCCGCTAACTGCGCACTCAGCGCCAGCTTCGTAGGGCCAATCAGGTCGGGTGTCAGACGGTCGAGCCTAAGCGACAGCGCTTCGCCCACTACAGTGACATCGATCTGATCACCCGCCAGTCGCACATCGGCGTCCAACACTGCCGATCCAACATCAACGGCTGCCGTAGTCAGGCCCGTGAGGGCTAGATCACCCTTGATAGCCAAATCATCCACCGGGCCTTTGACAGACCCATCAAAACCGAAGCTGGCGAAGTCGACCCCATCGACAAGATCAGCAAGGCGCGATTGCGCCTCAGCCACCAGTTCGATGTCGGCGACGGCGTCAGTTTGGCTGTACTGGCCTTTAGCTGTCAGACTGACGTCACGGGTGGTCAGGGCGCCCTGGTTGATGCGAATGATGCCGCCTCCGTCTTCGGCGACATCTGCAGTGATCCGGGCGTTGGGCGACAGGGCCGCAGCGATCTGCGGATCAAGCGCTTCGCCAGGTGTCAGCGTCATATCAAACTTCGCCGCCAGCCGCCCCACTGCGTTGAACGAACCGGCGCCAGATGCTTCGTATACACGGTCCGTTGACGCGTCGAAGGTCACAGCCCAATCGGTAAGCTGCCCGTCACCCACCAGCAACACCCGGCTGGCGCTGTCATTTGGCAGGCCAGCAAGCTCTGCCACCAACCCGCCAACCGCTTCGTCCGCATTCAGCTGCAAGGTCAGTTCATTCGAAGCAAAATCCCTGAGAAACTGCAGGATGATCTTGCCCGCCACGGTATCGGTTCGGGTTACGTTCAGGCTTAGCGACTGCTCATCGCCTGCGTCCTTCAAGGCGCCAGTCATATCCAGCGAAACCGCCTGCGATGCGATCACGCCTGCGGCTATATTCACACGTTCGGCGGCGATGTTCTGGATCGTCGTGGTGATCGGTGATCGCGGCCAGTCAAACGGGTCATCGTCAGTTTCAGCAAGCTTGGAATCAGGCTTTGCCTCCACCGCCACGGAAGACGACGCTGGCGAGCGCAGCACCTCTACATCCGAGGCGGCGAGGCGCGTGATGTCCAATTCGCCGCTTACGATGCTGCTGGCGTTCCAGCGCAGCGAGATGCGCCCGACTTTCAGCCATTCTCCCTGGGCGTCGGCCACCGCAAGACCCACGATGTCGGTAGCGCCGTCTTCGCCATCTTCGACGCCTTCGGCGGTAATCTCCAACTCCCCAGGGACAGAGATTTGGTCCAGCGCGAATTGGAAAAGCGAGTTTTGAATGTTGAACAGCGAAAATTCAGTGCGCGCAGGTCCCGCCGCTGCAACGACAACGATCAGAAAAGCCGCAATCCACCGCATCAGAAGGCCTGCCCAATTGAGATATATAACTGAAAGGCGTCATCCGCATCGCGCGGGTTCAAAGGCACGCCAACATCCAGCCGCAGCGGCCCGATTGAGGAGAAATATCGAACGCCAAGGCCTGCAGCAAATTGAACGCCTTCGTCAAAGGTGGGCGCAACATCTGTGCTGACGGAACCAGCCTCAATGAAGCCGGCGACACCAACGGCTGAGCTGACACGCGCACGCAGTTCGGCGCCAAGCTCCACGGCCGACAGACCGCCAACGGGATCATCTTCCGTGTCGAGGGGGCCGATAAACCGATCGCGATACCCTCGCACGGACCCACCACCACCAGAATACAGCCGCCGGTTCGCCGCCACGACATCCAACTTGCCTGAGATGATCGAGGCGACACGCCCGCGCGCCGCAAAGATGTACTTCTTTTCGCCAGTCAGATCGAAATAAGCAGACACAGCGCCGTCTATGACCCCAAAGGCGGCTGGCGTATCCCCGACAAAACCCGAGAACGGCGTCACCGACACGCGGGCGCGGAGCCCTTTAGAAGGATCCAGACGATCATCGCTGCTGTCAAAGGCGGCGAATATCGGCACACCGAAAAGGCGCGATGTCGTGTCGGTTCCATCGCTTTCTTCCAGTTTGCTGAATTCCAACAGACCACCGGCGCCAACTGTCAGCTGAGGGGTCAGTTCGCGTTCCAGGCCCAGCGTGATCGTCCCACCAAATTCCTCAAACGCGTCATCATCGATATGTCTAAGCTCCAGACCAGCAACCAGATCCTGCCCGGGTTGGCCATATTGGGGCAGGCGATACCGGGTTTGCAGGCTTTGCTCTTCTAACCCGATAAGGCCGTCGAGCGTGATCGTTTCGTTCGACCCAAAGAGATTTCGATGTTCAAGGCCGCCGCTGACCGCAGGGCCAGTGTCCGTGTTGTAGCGGACGCCACCAGTGACTGTCCGAGCGGGCGCTTCTTCCAACGATACAAGAACGGGCGCCTCGGCACCTTCGGGCGGTTCATCCGGGAAAGTGGCCGAGCCCGCATTGAACAAGCCCGTGGCGATCAGTTCACGCTGGAACACCACCAGATCAGCAGGATCGAACCGGTCGCCTCTCTGATAGGTGCGATAGGTTTCGATATATTCACGATCTATGCCTTCCGCACCTTCGTATCGCGTTTCGCCATAAACATATTCGCGGCCAGGCTTGATGGTTGAGACGACCTCTAGAGTGGCGTTTTCAGTGTCAGCGACAGCGTCGCGATTGGTGCGCGTGGCATAGGGGCGGCCTTTGGCGCGAAGATCAGCAACAGCGCGGGTTTCAGCGTCCAGAATACTCGATGCGCGCACCGGTTCGCCGACATGTTCGCCAAACTCAGTGATGTCGAGCTGGTCACGGCCATCAATCGGCTCTTCCAAAGCAATCTGGTGGTTCGCAAGCGTGTAGCGACGATTTTCAGTCACGATCAGGCGGGCGACGGCCAGTTGTGCGGACGCCTCTGGGTCTGCGTCCTCTGGCGGATCCAACGCTTCGATCTGGACGTCGACCTCAGCTTCGTAGAACCCGAATGAGCGGAGGATTTTCTGCGCCGTCACGACGTCGCCTTCACCACGACGACGCAAGAAGGCAAGGCTTTGCGCACCATTTTCCTGAAGACGGTAGAGAGCGAGAGCTTGCTCCATCAGCTCCAACACCCGTTCATTTTCAACGCCAGTCAGCTCAACCGTATAATCGACCGCGGTTTCTGGACGTTCAAATTCCGCCTGTGGCAACGAACCATCTTCTTCCTCAAAGGCGGAACAACCCGCCAAAAGACAGATCAGTATGATGCGCGGGATGAGGCGTGAGGTGTTCATACCAATCGTCTAGCGAGCAGGCGGAGCAGGGTAAACCGCATACCCACCAGATATCGCGCGAACGGCTTCAACGGTAACCGAATGTGATCAGGTCGCCTCTGCCTCCAACCGTTTTCCTGGGAAAATCCGCCTTAGGGCGACATAGAAAACCGGCGTCAGGAACAGGCCCAGAATCGTCACACCCGACATCCCAAAGAAGACCGCCGTGCCCAGCGCCTGACGCATTTCTGCACCCGGTCAAGTAGCGATGATCAGCGGGACGACGTCCAGTATGAACGAAAACGCAGTCATCAGAATTGGGCGAAGCCGCAATTTGCACGCCTCAATCGCGGCTTCTGCCTGGCTGACGCGCCGTTCCTCCTGCGCCTGCTTGGCAAATTCCACGATCAGGATCGCGTTCTTCGCCGCCAGACCCACAAGAACGATTAAGCCGACTTGGGTAAGTATGTTGTTATCCATCCCCCACCAGACAACGCCCAGCAAGGCAGGCAGGATCGACATGGGCACAATGAGGATGATGGCGAAGGGCAGAACCCAGCTTTCATAAAGCGCAGCAAGCAAAAGGAAGGCTAATACAACAGACATCGCGAAGATGATCGTCGCTTTGTTGCCCTGACTGCGTTCCTGCAGCGCCAGTTCGGTCCATTCATAACTGACGCCCGGTTGCATGACGGTTTTGGCCAGCTTCTCCATCTCGATCAGCACATCGCATGTGGCGACGCCGGGCACGGCTGACCTCTGCAGCGGCACAGCGACTTGTTGGTTTTAGTGTTGCACCAGAATGGCCCCAGCCGTGTCGCGGATTTCTACAAGCGTACCCAGAGGGACCAAAGCGCCAGTGGCGTAACAGACTTTCAGGTTCGCTATATCCGCACGTTCCAGCCGGAACTTTTCATCCACCTGCGCACGCACCTAGAAATGGCAGCCAAAGGCGTTGAAGGCGTTGACGTATGATGACCCGAGGTTGATCGCGAGCGCTTCAAAGTATCTGCGCGCGAACACGGTCGATCTCCAGATACACCTGCGGCGACCCTTGGGTGAAGCTGGTGAAGACGCCCTGCAACTTGTCTGACTGCGCCGCGGTGCCCATGACGGCGTAGGACGTGTTCAAAACGCGGGACATGTCCGCGCTTTCGCTGTCCTTCAGCATCAACTTGAACCCGCCACCATTACCAACCCCGCGGACGGATGGCGGCGCGATGGCGATTATGAAGGCTTTCTGCAACACCTGCATTCGGCCGAACAGAGCGCCGACGATTTTGTGGGCGGGCGGGTCAGCCTCTAGCCTGTCCTCAAAACTGTCGAACGGGGTAAAGATGACGCCCTGGTTCGAGGCTACTGTGAAAGTTGCGCCGAAAAAGCCTGCAAAGGCGACGAGGCGACCGCAAGCGTTGGAAAGCGTATCAAAGGCCCGGTTGAACCCATCGCTCAAAGCTCCCCCAATGCGCGCCAAGGGGTTGGTCGAGGGTTTTGCATCGCATGACTTCAGCAAAACCCCTGCCAAAGCAGGCGACAAGCTGAGCGAATTGATCGTTGAGATGATCGTCGCCACCGAAATCGTCACCGCGAACTGGGCGTAGAACTGCCCGGTGATGCCCGGAACGAAGGCCGACGGAATGAAGACCGCGATCAGGACAAGCGAGGTGCCGATGATGGCGCCCTGAACCCCATCCATCGTGCGCTGAGACGCTTTGAAAGGTGTCATCCCATTGTCGATGTTCCGCTCGACATTCTCCACCACCACAATCGCGTCATCCACGACGATGCCAATGGCGAGGATCAAGCCAAACAACGTCAGCAGGTTCAGCGAATAGCCCAATGCCAGTATGATCGCGAATGTCCCGACCAGTGAGACGGGTATCGCCAGCAGGGGTATAATCGCCGTGCGCCAGCTTTGCAGAAAGATGAGGATCACAGCGATCACCAGAACCATCACTTCAAAAATGGTTTGGTAGACGCTGTTGATGGACGCTTCGATAAACTCTGTCGGGTTGTAGACGATGCGATATTCCAAGCCTGGCGGGAAATCCGTCGCTAGTTCATCCATCGTGTCGATGATTTCCTGCCCAGTCGCCAGCGCATTCGATCCAGGGCGCTGGAAAATGCCAAGGCCCACTGCGGGCACCCCGTTGAGGTAGGAATTATTGGCGTAAGATCGCGCGCCCATCTCAACCCACGCGACATCGCGCACCCGCACGACGCGCCCGTCGTCAGAAGCAGTCACGATAACCCGGCCAAATTCTTTTGGATCCTCAAGCCTCCCTTGTGTCGTCACCGTGACTTGGATCGCGTTGTCAGCATTATTCGGTGGCGCGCCGAGCGACCCGCCGGACACCTGCACGTTCTGTTCGCGCAGCGCGTTTACCACATCGCTGGCTGTTAGGCCCAATAACGCGAGCCGGTCAGGATCAAACCAGACGCGGGCGGAAAACTCTCCCTCTCCAAAGATCGTGATGTCGCCGACGCCATCCAGCCGGATCAGCTGATCGCGCACGCGGGACTTGGTGTAGTTCGAGACATATAGCTGATCGAGGCTCTCATCCGGCGACAGCATATGGACGACCATCATCAGGTCGGGTGATGACTTGGTCGTCGTCACACCCAGCGACCGCACCTCTTGCGGCAGGCGCGGCTCCGCAATGGAGACGCGGTTCTGCACCGGCACCTGCGCCGCATCCAGATCGGTGCCCAATTCGAACGTGATGGTAACAGCAACAGACCCATCAGATGTGGAGTAGGATGAAAAGTATATCATCCCTTCCACCCCGTTGATTTTCTGTTCCAAAGGTGTGGCGACAGTTTCGGCCACAGTTTTTGCGTCAGCGCCGGGATAGTTGGCGAGCACAACGATAGAAGGCGGCGCAATTTCCGGGTACTGAGCGACTGGTAACCGTGTGTAGGACACCATCCCGACAATCGAGATGATGATCGCAAAGATCGGCCTGCTGACGAAGAAGCAGCCCATCCTACTGCTCCGCTACGGGGGGAAGCTCAACCATTTCTGGCGCAACAACTGTTCCCAGGCGGGCGCGAACGATGCCGTTGATGACAATCGTCTCTGACCCATCCAGCCAATCACGGATCACACGATACCCATCGATCTTGGGGCCGGGTCTGACTGGGCGGGGGATCACCTTTCCATCGCCATCAACCGTCATCACCAATCGGCGGTTCTGATCGGCCACGACCGCTTCGTCAGGGGTCAGGTTACCCTGATAGGGCAGCAATCCCGGCACGTTAACGGTGCCAAACAAACCCGGGGTCAGAATATCGTCAGGGTTGGGGATGATCGCGGGCACGCTAATCGTACCCGTTTCCCGGTCGATCTTGTTTTCGGAAAAGCTCAGCTCGCCAGTGACTGGCGGGATCGTTTTGTCGGACAGCGTCAACTTGACCAGCAAACCCCCGGCGCCTTCCTGCAGAGAAACGCCCCGCGTGCGCGTGTCACTGGCGTAACCGAGGAAATAACGTTCATCGATGTCGAACTGGAAATAGGCAGGGTCAGTCGCAACAATACTTGTCAGCACCATTTCGTTGGCAGCGACCGGGTTGCCGGAATCAACCAGCGCCTGATCGATACGTCCCGCCATCGGCGCGCGAATTTCAGTATATTCCAGATCAATCTCAGCCGACTGCTCAGAAGATCGCGCCTGAGGCCGCGAGGAACGCCTCGCGCCGTTCATTGACCGATATGTTGCCATTCTGGATCAGCGTCTCAGCGCGTTCCAGCTGTTCCTACGTAAAATCGTACGTCGCATCTGCGACACGGATCTGCGCCCTGGCCTGATCAGCGGCAAGCTGGAACTGACGCTTGTCGATAGTGAAAAGAAGATCACCTTTCTGGACAATTGTGCCGTCGGTGGAATGCACTTGCTCCAGATAGCCAGACACTCGCGCCCTGATCTCAACCTCTGCCGAGGCTTCTAAGCGGCCTATGAATTCATCGTCTTCGATTATTTTCTTCATCACTGGCTTGGCGACCGTAACGGGCGGTGGCCTTTGCTGTGCAGCGGCGGCGCCTGCCACCAAGGCAAGAATGGTGAAGAAAGGAATTTTGTAGATCGAAGCGCCTATCAAAAGTTATTCTACCCGACTTTCAACCCGCCAACAGGTGCGATCAAATGAAATTGTCGTAAACACGTGGGCGTGGGTCGCAGGGATAAAAAGGCCTGTCCCATGTTATCTGCGAATATCAGCTATGATCGCCGTAGATCGTTAAAACACCAAAGGGGGACGTATGGAGGCGGATTTTGTCATTATCGGATCTGGATCCGCCGGATCAGCCATGGCGTCGCGCCTGTCTGAGGACGGCAGGCATTCTGTAATTGTGCTCGAATACGGTGGGTCGGATGTAGGACCGCTGATCCAGATGCCGGCGGCGCTGTCATATCCGATGAACATGTCGCGATATGATTGGGGTTATCAGTCAGACCCTGAGCCTCATCTTGGCGGGCGTCAGCTGGCCTGTCCACGTGGCAAGGTGATCGGGGGGTCATCCTCCATCAACGGCATGGTGTATGTGCGTGGTCATGCGCGCGATTTTGACCACTGGGCAGAACAAGGCGCTGACGGCTGGGCCTATGCTGACGTGCTGCCATATTACGAGCGCATGGAAAGCTGGCATTCCGGCGGCCACGGGGGCGACGTGGACTGGCGCGGTAAATCAGGCCCACTGCATGTGACCCGCGGCCCGCGCAAAAACCCCCTGTTTGACGCTTTTGTAAAAGCAGGCGCGCAGGCGGGGTTTGAACTGACCGGCGACTATAACGGCGAAAAGCAGGAAGGCTTTGGCCCGATGGAACAGACAGTCTGGAATGGCCGCCGCTGGTCCGCCGCCAACGCGTATTTGAAACCGGCGCTCAAGCGCCAAAACCTCAACCTCGTCAAATGCCTCGCCCGCCACGTCGTGATCCACGAAGGACGCGCGATCGGCGTTGAAATCGAACGTGGCGGTTCGGTTGAGGTCGTCAAGGCGCGACGGGAGGTTGTGATCGCCGCATCCTCCATCAATTCGCCCAAACTGCTGATGCTGTCAGGGATTGGCGACGCGCCACATCTGGCGGACCATGGGATCCACGTCGTCGCAGATCGCCCCGGCGTGGGTCAGAACCTGCAAGATCATCTGGAGCTTTACATCCAGCAGGCCTGCAGCCAACCAATCACCTTGTTCAAGCATTGGAACCTCTTTTCGAAAGCGATGATCGGGGCGCAATGGCTGTTCACCAAAACCGGCCATGGCGCATCAAACCAGTTCGAAAGCGCAGCTTTTCTACGCTCACGTCCCGGCGTCGAATACCCCGATATCCAGTATCACTTCCTACCCATCGCCGTGCGATATGACGGGCAGGCGGCGGCGGAAGGGCACGGCTTTCAGGCCCATGTTGGCCCAATGCGATCGCCATCGCGCGGCTCAGTCACTTTGCGGTCGTCCGACCCAAAGGACGCCCCAAAAATTCTGTTCAACTACATGTCGACGGAGCAGGACTGGATCGATTTCCGCCATTGCATCCGCCTGACCCGCGAGATTTTCGGCCAGGCGGCGTTCGACCCCTACCGGGGTAAGGAAATTCAGCCAGGAAAAGACTTGCAGACCGATGATGAGCTTGACGGCTTCATCCGCGAGCATGTCGAAAGCGCCTATCATCCCAGCGGCACGGCGCGAATGGGCCGCACGGATGACAAAATGGCTGTCGTTGACCCTGAATGCCGCGTCATTGGCGTCGACGGTTTGCGCCTTGCCGACAGTTCGATCTTTCCCCGTATCCCGAATGGCAACCTGAATGCACCCTCAATCATGGTGGGTGAAAAGGCGTCCGACCACATACTTGGCAAAGACCCGTTGCCGATATCCAACAAGGAACCCTGGATCAACCCGCATTGGCGAGACTCCGATCGGTGAGTGTAGAAGTTTTTGGCCACACGAAGGATGGTTGGCCTGTCCGCATCGTCACGTTCTCTGGCGGCGGCGTCACTGCGCGCTTGATGGAGTGGGGCGCGACGCTTGTTGAACTTAGGTTGGATGGTGTCGATCACGCCTTAACGCTGGGGTTTGATGATTTCACCACCTACGAAACGCACAGCCAGCATGTTGGCGCCATCGCAGGGCGGTTCGCTGGTCGCATCGCCGGCGGATTTTCGCAGGATGGCCTCCGGCATGAAACCACCCGAAACAATGGCGCTGCGACGTTACATGGCGGTCAACAAGGCTTTGGCCTAAGCCTTTGGACGCTGACTGATCACGGGCGCGATTTTGCAGAACTATTGCTGACCCAACCTTCCGGAACCGATGGCTTTCCGGGTGAGGTGGAAGCAATATGCAGATACGAAGCGAAGGCGGGCGGACTGCACCTGACGTTGAGCGCAACCAGCGATGCGCCGACGATCTGCAACCTTGCGCAGCACAGCTACTTCAACCTTTCAGGCCGACAAACCATCGATGATCACTCCCTGCGATTAGAAGCAACTAAGTATACACCGCTGAACGAAGATTTGCTGCCGACAGGCGCTATCGATGATGTGCAAGGCGAATGGGATTTCAGAGAAATCCGGCGCATCGGATCAACGCAGCTGGACGGACATTTTGTGTTGGCGAGGGCGCGACGATCGGCACCAGCTCTCGCAGCAACAGTGCGAGGTGGCAAGCTGCAGATGCAGGTCGAAACGACAGAGCCGGGACTTGTGGTTTATACAGCAGACAAGCTGCCAGTCTGTCCCGGCATCAAGGGTCAAACGTTGGGACCGAGAGCCGGAATTTGTCTGGAATCCCAGCTCTGGCCGGATGCCCCCAATCAGTCTGGCTTCCCTTCGGCGACACTCGCGCCAGATGTGCCTTACAAGCAAGAGACGTTCTACCGCTTTTCCCGCATTTAAGCCGGCGATTTAGGAAAATCCGACTTAAACCCTTGGCTCTTAGTTTGTTTCGTTTGGGGTTTGATAAGGCATTCTGCTCCAAAATTGCGTCGGGTTGAAGAGTGGAGTGGGCATGTCCAGAATAGATATACTTCGTCGCGACGAAATAGACGGATCGTCAAATGTAATGATAGCCAAAGATCGCCGTGATGCGCGGCGCAGTGCATTCGAAGCGAACCTTGCGCTGCAATTGGAAAAGGCACTTGGCGGAGAAGCGTCGTTAAAGGAAATCAGCGAGATTACCCGTGTCCTTGGGGGCTACTTACCACAGCACCCAGCACGCCATTGACGCACGTACCGCGATACGGTTCGGGATCAAGCGTTACTTCGTGCTGCAAGCAGGCGTCGCCCCCAAGACAGGCGACCACCGGATTGATCAGATGGATCCGTTCGCGGCTAAGCTGAAATCGCCTTTCGCCACCCCCTCGATTGGCGCTTGCGGCTGTCGACGCCATGGTTCCGGCTCTACGCGACGCTGCTAATGCGGTTGCGATCGCAGGCGCCGCGCCAACGGTGTTTCGCATGAACGTCGAACACCGATTAACGAAAGCGTTGGCTTGCTGGTTCTCCTGACCATCGTTGCGATCCTCGCTCTGTTGGGCGCAGGGTTGATCCTGACAACCTTGTGGGCGCTGTCTGACCTTTTGACCAACGAGGCCGGGCGCAGTTCCCTGCAGATGTTCCTGCATAATTCCCTATCAGCGCTCGGCATGACCATGACGCCCTAGGCAAGCGCCGATGGGCTGACTAGGGTGCGCACATGAATATCAGGCATATGCGCACTCTCGTCGCCGCAGTTGACGGTGGTTCTTTCGCGTCGGCGGGCGAAGCGACGGGTGTTTCGCACAGCGCCATCAGCCTTCAGATCAAGGCGCTGGAGGAAGAGTTGGGCGTCGCCCTTTTCGATCGCACAAAGCGCCCACCAGCGCCCACAGCACGGGGGCGCGCGCTGGCGGATCACGCCCGCAAGACGCTGGACTTGTTTGACGCCGCCCGCGCGGTTGCGACGGGCGAATTGGTGGCTGGCAAGCTGACCGTCGGCGCCGTGCCAACAACGCTATCATCAATCTTGCCACCTGCGCTAAGCGCCCTGCGCCGAAGACATCCAGCGCTGCGGATCGAAGTGAAAAGTGGCAGCTCCGCAACTCTGTCAGCACGCTTGCAAGCAGGCGAGTTGGACATCGCCGTTTGCACATGGCCTGAAAAACATCCGGCGCCAGAACTGGACTGGCGCCATGTGGCGACTGAACCCTTTGTCGTTGTCGCCCCAGCCTCAGCAACAGGAGTGAGTGATCAAGACTTGTTGGAAGGGCACCCTTTCATATGGTTCAACCGCAAAACATGGGCTGGTCGAGGCATTGAGGCTGAACTGATCCGCCGCAACATCAGCATCTCCGCCGATATGGAGGTTGATTCCCTGGAAGCAATCGCATCCATGGTCGATGCAGGGTTGGGTGTTTCGATCATCCCGCTGTGCCGCGGGGCCAGACCATTACCCGATAGCGTGCGCACCGTCGCCTTTGGCGAACCCCAGTATTCGCGCGAAGTTGGCGCGCTGATCGCCAATGACTCAGCGCCTGACTCAATGATCGAAACTTTCCTTTCAGCGCTAAGGGACCCCGAGGCATCGCGTTAAGAAACCTAACGATAAAACTATAAATTACTCGCTTTCGTGAGGATTGAGTTGGCTCTAAACTTCAACTCATGTTTCCGTTAGCAAGCGAGCCGCAAAATGTATGACGCCCCCAGCCTGACCAGACCCATTTTCCAGCTGTCCGACGATCAAATGGACCTTCAGGGAAAGGCGCGCATATTCGCACGCGACATCGCTGCACCCCAAGCAGCCGAAACCGACCGGACCGAGGCGTATCCCTGGCCAGTCATCGAAGAAATGACAAAGCAGGGCTTTATGGGTCTAACGGTGCCAGCGGCGCTGGGCGGACCAGGCCGCTCTTATCTCGACACGGTTCTGGTGATTGAGGAACTGGCGGCCGCCTGCGGTGTTACCGGACGGATCATGGTCGAAGGCAACATGGGCGCAGTCGGCGCGATCATCGCCTATGGCGACGACGCGCAAAAAAAAGTCGCTGCTGAACATGTCCTGTCAGGTGACAAGCCCGCCATTTGCATCACAGAACCTAATGCTGGCAGTGCCGCCACAGATATGCAGACGATGGCTGTTCGCGATGGCGATGACTGGGTGTTGAACGGCGTTAAGCACTGGATCACGGGCGGCGGCGTCTCAAAGCTCCATCTCATTTTCGCGCGGGTGATTGAGAATGGCGAGGAGAAAGGCATAGGCGGCTTTATCGCATTTCTGGGCGAAGATGGCCTGATCATCGCTGATCGTGAACCAGCAATGGGTCTGCGCGGCATCCCAGAATGCCGGGTTGAGCTGACAAACTTGCGCCTTCCGGCTGACCGACTGATCACCCCACCAGATGGAGTAAAGCGGGGCTTTGCCGGACTGATGAACGCCTATAACGCCCAGCGCGTTGGCGCCGCTACCGTGGCGCTTGGCGTGGCCCGCGGCGCCTATGAGCAAGCCCGCGAATTTCTTAAAGAGCGTGAGCAATTCGGCCGGCCCATCGCAGAATTTCAGGGTTTGCAGTGGATTCTCGCCGACATGGCGATCCAGATCGATGCGGCGCGTCTTATGATCTGGCGCGCAGCGCAAAGCGCTGAGACGACCTCCAGCGGCTTTCCCGATCCCCATCTTGCCGCCCAGGCCAAGATCTTCGCCTCTGAAACTGCGGTAAAAGTCAGCAATGACGCCCTGCAATTGCATGGTGCACGCGGCTATTCCCGCCGGAACCCGGTTGAGCGCATGGTGCGCGACGCACGGATGTTCACAATTGGCGGAGGTACTGCTCAGATGCTTCGCAATCTGGTCGCTGGCCGCGTACTTGACATGAAGACGCCGCAGACACGCGGCGGTTACCTGAAGAGCTGATCAAACATGAAAGACACCGACCTCCACCCGCAAAGCGCCTCTGAAATCATCGCCTCGCGGTTGGCGGCGGCTGGCTGCAAACAGGCCTTCGGGATTCCCGGGGGTGAAGTTCTTGCGCTGATGGATGCGCTGGACCGCGCCGGTTTGAATGTCACGCTGGTAAAGCATGAAAATTCCGGCGGGTTCATGGCCGAGGGAACTTGGCATGCGTCCCTCGCAGCGGGCGCTGGCGCGCCGGGCGTTCTGTTCGCCACGATCGGCCCCGGCATCGCCAACGCAGCCAACGCAATCGCGAACGCATGGCAGGATCGGGTCCCCATGATTGTTCTTACCGGCTGCGTACCGGCGGTTGAGGCGCAAACCTACACTCACCAGGTTTTCGATCATGTCCGTTTCCTGGAGCCAATCACCAAGGCCGCCATTCGGGTTGAACCGGGCACCGCAGCAATCTGTATCGACAAAGCACTGAAGATTGCCATGTCGGGCCAGCCCGGACCTGTTGTTCTGGATGTCCCGATTGACGTTCAACGCGAACGACCAGCTGAATTTCACACGTCAACTCATGCGCCAGACGCCCCAATGGCCCCATCGGGCGCTGCGCTTGAACAGGCGCGTGAATGGCTTGGGCAGGCGACCCGTCCGATCATTGTCGCGGGCGTTGACGCCATGAACCAACGCGCGGGTGACGCGATTGTGGATCTAAGTCAGCGCTTTGGCGCGCCTGTCATCGCCACCTACAAGGCGAAGGGTGTTGTCCCAGAAACAGATCCACTGTCGCTAGGCGGCGCAGGTCTGTCTCCGATCGCTGATCGCACGCTGCTGCCGCTGATCCAATCGTCCGACTGTGTTATTCTCGCTGGCTATGATCCGATTGAAATGCGCATCGGCTGGCGCGACCCGTTTGGCCCCGGTCAGCGGGTGATCGACATTACGGCTGAAGCGAACACGCATTATATGCACCAGGCGCCGCTCAACTTTGTGGGCGATGTCGGCGCATCGCTCCACGCCATTTCTGAAGGCGTTACCCCAAGAGAAACCTGGCCAGGTGACGAAATCGCCGCCGCAAAGGCGGCGCTGTCGGACGCTTTCCATGTCGATGAAAATTGGGGCCCCGCCGCCGTAGTGAACGAGGCGCGCAAAGCGGCCCCCGCTGGAACCGTCGCGACGGTCGACAGCGGCGCACATCGCATCGTTCTTAGCCATGTGTGGGAATCAGATCATATTGGCGGCTTGCTGCAATCCACTGCTCTTTGCACCATGGGCTGCGCGGTTCCATTGGCGGTTGGGCGCAAGCTGGCGGAACCTGACCGACCAGTCATAGCCTTTGTCGGCGACGCTGGGCTTGAAATGTTCCTGGGCGAGCTCGCTACAATACGCGACCTGAAACTGGGCCTGCCCATCGTTGTCTTCGTCGACGAGCAGCTTGGCCTGATTGAGTTGAAACAACGCGGTAGCCAGATGGCCAATTTGGGCGTGGAGTTTTCTGGCACGGGCTTTTCCGCCGTCGCACATGCCATGGGCGGCTATGGCGCAACTGTCCGGGACCGCGCCAGTTTAAGCAAGGCGATTACAGAGGCGCTTGGCCAGGACAGCTTCACTCTGATCTCTGCTGTAATCGGAAGGAATGCCTACGATGGACGCATCTAGACCGACCACACCACGCACTGGCGAAGACCCGCGCGGCGTACCCCTATCATAGGCCAATGCCGAAGCTATCGACGGGTTGGAACGTGCATTGGAGCTGTCTTTAGCGTTGCGAGGCGATGCAATCGGGGAAATTGACAAGGTTCTCGAAGATCACCCAGATTTCATCATGGGTTGGCTGTTCAAGGCGTGCTGGTTCACCCAGGCGACGGAAACGCGGATCTACGGCATCATGGTCGATGCTGTGCGCGAAGCAGAAAAGCGCGAAGCGATGATGAATGATCGCGAACGCGGCTATCTGGCAGCGGCGCAAGCTTGGGTCAACGGCGATTTTTTTGGCGCAATGCAGAAATGGGAAGCGGTGTTGATCGCATATCCGCTCGATCTGCTTGCGTTGAACCTGTTACAGCAGACCAGCCTTTTGCTAGGTGACGTTGTCGGTATCCGCGACGTCGTAGCCCGCGTATTCACCCTCTGGGACGAAGGCGTACCGGGTTACGAGTATGTCCTTGGATTTTATTCATTTGGCCTGGAAGAAAACCGCGGTTTCTATTTGGCCGAAGAAATGGGCCGCCAGTCGCTCGCCATACGGCCTGACAACCCTTGGGCCGTTCACGCGATCAGCCATGTCATGGAAATGAAAGGCCGGTAGCGCGGCGGCATTCGGTTTATGCGCGAACATGAGCCGCGTTGGGGGTACATCAAACTTCGCCAATCACCTGTGGTGGCACACGTCGCTGTTCCATCTGGACATCAAAGAGGCCGACGGTGTGCTGGGTATTTACGACGCGCACCTCAATTCAGAAGGCAAGGCCGGCGACAAGTACGAAGAACTGGACGCCGCAGCGTTGTTGTGGAGGCTGGATCTCATCGGCGCAGACGTTGGCGATCGTTGGAACCATCTCGCTACTAAATGGGAATCCGCAGCAACAGACACGCCCTACGCCTTTAACGACGTTCACGCGATGATGGCCTTTGTCGCTGCAAATCAGACAGATGCGCAGGAACATCTACTGAGCGCGAACGAGCGGTATGTGGAAAACGCATCCGACGCCAACGTGGCGATGAGCCGGGAGATCGGGCTGCCCTTTTGCCTCGCTATTTAGGAATTTCAGGCGGAGAAGTACGGTGCCTGCGTCCATAAATTGCTGCCCGTCAGGTATATGACCCACCGTCTTGGCGGCAGCTTCGCACAGCGCGATGTCATCGGCTGGACCCTTTTGGAAGCATCCCTGCGCGCCAAGCGCTATGATCTCGCGTTAGGTCTGGCGAATGAACGCGCTGCATTGAAACCCACATCTGCGCAGAATTGGCGCGCTGTTTCGCGAGCGTTCCGCGGGTTGGGCCATGTCGGCAAGGCGGATGCGGCGGACGCCAAAGCGGAGTCTCTGATCCTGGGCTAAGGCCTGCAGCCTTGACCAGCAGCCAGACGCGGCTAACGTGCGCCCATCTGACAGGAGAGACTATGCCCGGCCCCACCTATACCCCCCTGGTCGCAAGCCTACCTTCTACGGTTCCGTTTGTTGGTCCGGAAACCCAGGAACGCGCCAATGGCGCAACGTTTGGCGCCCGGCTTGGCGCGAATGAAAGCGTGTTCGGCCCGTCACCCAAGGCAATCGCAGCCATGACCGAGGCTGCAGCTGAGGTTTGGAAATACTGCGACCCCGAAAACCATGATTTGCGCGTTGCACTGGCGGAGCATCACGGCGTGCGGCCCGCCAACATCATGGTTGGCGAAGGGATCGACGGGATGTTCGGCTATCTCAACCGAATGATCGTCCAGGATGGCGTGACAGTCGCGACATCCGCCGGCGCGTACCCCACCTTCAACTTCCATGTCGCGGGTTTTGGCGGCCGATTGGTCACAGCCCCCTTCGTCGACGACAAGGAAGATCCAGCCAGCCTGATCGACCTGGCAAAACGCGAAGGCGCTTCGCTGATTTATATCGCCAATCCCGATAATCCGATGGGTAGCTGGCATCAGGCTGACGTGATGGAAAACATGATTGAAGCCGTTCCGGAAGGCGCCTTGTTGTGCCTGGACGAGGCCTATATCGATTTTGCGCCTGACGGGGTAGCGCCAAAGATTGACGTCACGGACACACGAGTGATCCGTTTCCGCACGTTTTCCAAAGCCTACGGCATGGCCGGCGCCCGTGTCGGCTACGCCATTGCGCACGAAGATCTTGCGACAGCCTTCAACAAGGTGCGCAACCATTTTGGCGTGAACCGGGTGGCGCAGGCAGGCGCGCTGGCCGCTTTGGCGGATCAGGACTATTTGCGGGAAGTGAAGGCCAAAGTCGCAGCATCACGCGATCTGATTGGTCGGATTGCGGCCGAAAACGGCTTGAAGGCCATGCCATCAGCAACCAACTTTGTCACGATCGATTGTGGATCAGGCGGGGTCTTCGCAAAAAAGGTTTTGGACGGCCTGATCGCCCGCAATATCTTTGTCCGGATGCCATTTGTCGCTCCACAGAACCGCTGCATCCGCGTAGGCACTGGCGAGCCAGAGGATATGGGTATGTTCGCAGAAGCGCTGCCGGCCGCGTTGGCCGACGCTCGCGGCGGTTAACCTCGCCAGAACTTCGGCGTTAACAGGACGAGCACAGATAGCAGCTCCAATCGTCCCAAGAGCATGGTGAAGGCCAGAACCCATTTCGCCATGTCAGGCAAGTCGGCGAAATTGCCTGACGGTCCAATCTCTGGCCCCAGTCCGGGGCCGATATTTGCGACCGCCGTCGCAGCGCCAGAAATCGCAGTGATCGGCGCCAGCCCCATCATTGATAATGTGACTGCGCACAAACCGAATGTCAGGAAGAAGAAGAAGAGAAACGACATAACGGAGGAGATGACGTCATCTTCCACCGGTTTGCCCCCATATCGCAGGCTGAAGACGCCATTAGGTGAATGGAGAAGTTTCAGCTGAGTCACGACAGCGCCATACAGAACCTGAAATCGGAAGATTTTGATCGAGCAACTGGTTGATCCAGCGCACCCACCAATCAAACCGATCAAGAAGAACATCATGGTCGCGAAAGCGCCCCAAGCCGTATAGTCCGTGCTTGCGTAACCCGTGCCAGTTAGGATCGAGACCGAATTGAACAGCGATTGGCGCATGATCTCTTCGCTGATCTCACCCTGTTCGACCGCCTGATAGAGGGACAGCGCCAAAATGACGATCACACAAATCACCAGAAACGTGCGGACCTGAGGGTCAACAAACAACGGCTTGGCTGACCCGTTGACGATCTGAACAAAGCGGACGAACGGCAGGGCCGCCAAGATCATGAAAACGGCTGCGATATACTCCGCAGCGCCTTCATAGGCGCCAAAGGAATCGTCGTGGTTCGCGAAGCCACCAGTTGATACTGTGGTCATTGCGTGCGTCAACGCGTCCAACGTTTCCATGCCGGAAACAGCATAGGCAATCGCCGCAATCGCCGTCAGGCCGAGATAGACCCAGCCGATCGACATTGCGATTTCAGCTGCGCGTGGCAGAATTTTCCCAAAGGTGTCAAAGGCTTCTGACTTGAACAGCTGCATGCCGCCAACCTTCAACATTGGTAGAAACGCCATTGCAAAGACGACAATGCCAACACCGCCAAACCACTGAAGCATACCGCGCCATAGAAGGACGCCCTTGGGCATGTCCTGCAAGCCGGTGAAAACTGTCGAGCCAGTCGTGGTCAACCCGCTCATCGCCTCGAAAAAGGCGTCCGTGTAGCTGACCGACGGCGCCCCCAAGGTGAAAGGCAATGCGCCAAAGACGGGCAGCGCCAGCCAGGAAAGGGTGGTGAGGATAAAGGCCTGCTGAATGCTTAGCCCTGGACCGCGATTTTCCGCGCATGCCATCGCAACGGCGCCGCCAAAGAACACCGAAATCGCGCCAGCAAGGGCAAACGCCCGCCAGTTTGTTGAATTATGCGCAATATCGACAAGCGCTGGTACGATCATGGACAGGCCCAGCGATAGGACCAGCAGACCAATGACGTAACCAACCGGGCGGGGGTTCAGCATGGATCAAGTCGTGCTGTCACCGGCGACAGGTGTCAAGCGTCGCCGGGGATCATGTGTTTGGGCCTGCCTGATCAGCCTGTGTGGAATAGGGTTTCAAAAAACCGCGGATCAAAGCTGGCCTGCGAGAATGTATCGCCCTTGGTCAGGACTGACACCGCATCATGGGAATGCAGGGATTCCTGATGGCTGGCTGCAACACGAAAATCGCCGATCCGGCCATCACCTTCCATCGCCTCGCACAGCAAACGGACAGCATCTTCGACGAAAATCGGATTGGCACCATTCAGTTCAGCAAAAGCCTGTTCATCTTCCCGTTTCACCATCACCTGAGTTTCAGTGGAGATAGCGCTGATGCAAAGGTCAACAAGGTCTTCGATCCAGAGGCAAGGCGCATCGTCTTCTAGAGCTACCGAGACTCGCGCTACAGAGCGCTGGGAATGCGGTGTCGCGATTTGCCCACGGACATCACGCGCGTGTTCGGACAGTTCCAATGAACATGGGCAGGTCGAGGAATAGACATAATCCAGATGGATCACACGCTGGGCCTTGCCGCCGGTGTTCAACATTTCAAAGGCCACGTCGTAGTACTGAAATCCACGAAGGCCGCTGCGTAGCGATTCCTTCAGCATCGGATATCGGAATCTCAGCTGAATGCGCGCGTCAAAGCTTTCGAGATCTTTCAGATAGCTATCCAGAACCTCTGAGATTTTTTCGAAGTTAAACGGTTCACACGCATGGCCGTAGAATGAGCGCATGATGCGGCTCATGTTGATGCCCTTTTTCTGGGCGGCGAGGCTGACAGACCCGGTCACAGACGTTTCGAGAGAGATCTCACCCCCGTCCCTCTTGCTGTAAAGCAACGGGAGGCGGAAATTAGAAATCCCGACATGCTGGATTTCTGTCTTTTCGCCCTTGATCAGGCTGGATGGGCCGTTCTGAAGATCAGGCATCGACGCCTTATATTCAGCATCGGGCTTAAAGTCGGCAGGGTATTCACGGTTCAACTGCGCCGGTTGATCAGCAAAACCGAGTGCGGCGGCTTCTTCCGGGTCAAGCGCCGCCAAACGGCGCAAGGTTTCCAGCGCCTCTTTCGCTTCTTCGCGCGAAGGGGCCATGGTTGCGGTGTCGAAACCCGGATTGAACTTGTTCATATACGCCTCCGTAAGGACTGAGCCATCCATTATATTGGGCGCTAATGCAAAAGGTCCAACGCCCGGATGGAAAGAATCATTCCCAATCCAGACCACATTGTCGCAAGTACACTGAAACAGTCTTAAGTTACGATTAAGCACTAGACGGCGTTCAACGCCGACAGGATATCGCGCGAAAGATCATCTGCATCCTCCAACCCGACGGACAAACGAACCAGCCCGTCTGTGACGCCCAGCGCATCACGTTGGATCTGCGAAAGCCGTTGATGCGTCGTGGTCGCCGGATGAGTCGCAATACTTTTTGAATCACCTAAATTGTTGGAAATCAGTACAATATTTAGCGCATTCATAAATCGGAACGCGCCATCCCTGCCACCTTCAACCTCAAATGACAGGACCGTGCCAAAGCCTGACATCTGCTGCTTTACCAACTCATGTTGCGGATGATCGGCACGGCCCGGAAACAGGGCCCGGCAGATCGATTTGTGTGCAGCAATATCGTCAGCCAGACGCCCGGCTGATGCGGCCTGAGCCCTGACCCGCAAGTCGAGCGTTTCCAAACCTTTCAGCAACACCCAAGCGTTAAATGGGCTGAGCGCAGCGCCTGTGTGCTTCATGTACGGTTCCAAAACATCTCGTATGAAGCGTCGCGAGCCAAGGACGACGCCACCCAGACATCGGCCTTGGCCATCGATGTGTTTGGTCGCCGAATAGATCACGACATCTGCACCAAGCTCCATCGGCCGCTGGAAAACCGGCGTCGCGAAGACGTTGTCGACGACGACATGCGCGCCGAACCCATGCGCAATTTTGGCGACGGCGGCTAAGTCGATCACCTCAAGCGCAGGGTTTGAGGGTGTTTCGAGGAACACCGCCTTTGTTTCGGGCCGCATCGCAGCGCGCCACTGATCAAGATCAACCCCGTCAACCAACGTCGTTTCTACACCGAATTTCGGCAGCAAAGTTTCAATGATATAGAGACATGATCCAAACAGCGCTCGGCTGGCCACAACATGATCGCCTGCTTGCACTTGGCTCATCAACGCTGCGTTCACCGCAGCCATGCCCGACGCAGTGGCAAAGGCGTCTTCTGCACCTTCCAACGCTGCGATCCGTTCTTCGAAGGTGCGCACGGTCGGATTGCCATACCGGGCGTAGACAAAGCCATCATCTTCGCCCTTGAACCGCGCTTCCGCTGCTTCAGCTGTTGGGTAAGCGAAGCCTTGGGTCAGGTATAGCGGTTCAGACATCTCACCAAAGGGGCTACGTTCCATCCCTTCATGGATCATCCGCGTGCGCGGGTGAAGCGGGGTGTCAGCAGTCGCGTCCTTGGGCATCATAGCCTCCCAAAACCAAAAAATCTCCGCCCAGCTGAGGTCGGAGATTACATCCCTGACCATTTTAGCGGTTTGTTTATCATGGTCCGCAAGCTGGTCGCCAAATCACCACGTGAGTTTTATTTATGATATTCGTAAGTATTTCTCAAGTGATATTTGGACGCAACACATCTCACGCCGTGGGGTCAGTCGTCTCAGTTGCATCTTTTACCAAATAGCCGGTCACCATACCGTCGAGCGCGTGGAGGATCCCATGAACCTAAGACAAAAAGTTTTACAGGGCGAACGCTGTGTTGGCGGCATGGTGTTTGAGGTTTTCACGCCTGGAATCGCTCAAATCATGACGCAGGCAGGATGCGAATACATCATCTACGATATGGAACATTCCGGCGTCTCGGTGGAAACGTTGAAGATGCAGGTCGCCGCATGCCGAGGCGTGACAACGCCCTTGGCGCGCCCAATCGTGGGCAGATACGACTGCATCGCACCTTTATTGGATATCGGAATGAAGGGCGTAATGGTTCCCATGGTCGAAAGCGGCGACGAAGCCGGGGCGGTTGTGGAAGCTTGCCGGTATCCCCCAAATGGGCGGCGTGGCGCGGCCTTTGGGTTTCAGCATGATGATTATGCAGCTGGCGCGCCAGCCGACAAAATCATGAGTGCTAACGAGGAAATCCTTGTGATTTGTCAGGTCGAAACGGAACGCGCGCTGGCGAACGTCGATGATATCGCCAGCACCCCCGGAGTGGATGTGATATGGATCGGACAATTCGATCTATCTAATTTTCTTGGGGCGCCCGGGCAATTTGACAGCGCGCTCTACAAAGAGGCCTGGGCGGAAATCACAGGTGCGGCGCGGCGGCACGGCAAGGCGATGGGCGCCATGGCTGCAAACCCTGAATGGGCCGCGGAATACGCCGCTGATGGAATCGAAATGATCGCCGCCGGCACAGATCAAGGCTTATTGATCAGCGGTTTCAGCGCCATCACCGCACCAGCGAAAGGATGAGCCGGATGGAGCCGATTCACGTCGTTGGTCTTCACGGATCGCCCTACACACGTAAGATGGTCGCTGCGTTACGATATCGCCGGATCCCCTATACTCTGGAATGGCGACATCCACTTTCGGCGTATGAGGGGCGGGTTGCGCCAAAACCAGCCTTGTTGCCGACGCTGTATTTTCCTGGCGACCCCACGCCTGTCACTGATACAACCCCGATAATTCGGAAGCTGGAACAGGATCACCCGGGCCGTTCGATCTTGCCCACTGATCCTGCGCTGCGGCTGATCAATTCCCTGATTGAAGATTACGCCGACGAATGGCTGACCAAGGCGATGTTTCACTATCGCTGGCAATACGAAGCTGACATCGCCTACGCCGCCGATATGATTGTTTTTTGGTCGATACCAACCGCGCCAGCGGACCAGGCGAAGGCCTTCGCTAAGCAATTTGGAGATCGCCAGATCAGCCGACTTTCCTTCGTTGGGTCGAACGAGGTAACGGGTCCCGTGATCGAAGCTGGGTATCTGCGTTTCCTGACCTTGATGAACGAGCTGATCCAACGCAGCGGATACATATTTGGCGACAGACCAGCCTCAGCTGACTTCGCATTATATGGACAGTTAACCCAGCTGACCGCTGTTGACCCCACACCCATGAAACTGGCGGAAAAGGTATCGCTGCGCCTGCGTGCCTGGATGGACCGCATGGATGATCTTAGCGGCCTAGAGACGGCAGACTGGCAAGGCAATATGGATCACCTGAGACCTCTGATTGCTGAGATCGGCCGCGTCTATGCGCCCTTATTGATCGCCAATTCGGCGGCGATCGAGGCCGGGCAAGACGATTTCGAAGCAGTCATCGATGACGCGCCATGGCGGCAGAATGCATTCCCGTATCAGAAAAAGTGCCACAACTGGCTGCGCGACGAATTCACTGCCTTGTCCGCCACAGATCAGGAAGCCGCACTGTTGTTTCTTCAAGGATCGGGATGTGAGGCGTTGTTCGTCTGACCAATCAACCCTTGGGCCAACCCGCCGCCAGCGGCGCATAATCTGCGTCCATCCATCCCTTGAATCCGCGCAGCGCCAATGCATCCCGCACATCCCGCGGCAACGCGGCGATCGCCATGGTAACGGCGTCAATCATCTGCTTGGCTTTGCCTTCATTCGCCTGTCCGGTGATGAACGGCAATCCTGGCGTCGGCGGTGTCACAGCGATCATATGCACCGAGGCGGCCGCGGGTTCATGCCGCTGCGCAAGCGCCCAGGACACAGCGTCGATCGCGGCGCAATCCGCGCGTCCTTCGGCGACAGCTGCTATCGACGCACGATGCGCACCACTTTGCACCAGATCGCCAAAATGGCTTTCAATCTGCAGCACCTTGTCTAGGGCCGCCCAGCCAGACTGCGATTCACGCATGTTGTAAGCAAATCGCGTTCCGCTCAGGTCCATGACCTCAGCGCCAGCCTCACGCGCAATGATTACACTGCGGTATTGTCCTTTGGGGCTGTCAGGCAATTGGTAATCGGGGGCCCCAAGAAGCAAAGCTTTTCCCGACAGCTTTGCAGAAAATGGCAAACCGCATGTTTGCGACAAACACAGCGACGGGTTCAGCCAGTGCGCCCAGGGATCTTCGCCCCGTGTCAGCGTTGCAGGCGCGTCAACACCGATATCGGCGAGGTGCTGCCGCATGCTTTCCCAAAACTGATCATTCGACGCCTGAACTTCAGGCCAGTCATACATCGGAAGTGAAGCAAACATGGAACGCGCCTTTGACCCTGATGAGCGGAGGAACGCACGCTACCCTGAGCCAATCAGTTGATAAATAACCGATCAGCGCCGCATCAGACGAAACACTTCAGATGCGCCCCATCCCGCAAGCAAAGCGACGAAGATCGACAAGAGACCGTAGATCAGGGAGTTTTCGTGGGCCAGGTTATAGATCCAACGCTCCAGCCCGACCTTTCGAACCCGGATAGCCGTCTGAAAATCATCAATCACGTCGCCCTGCTTCACCAGGAAGATACGGGCGGCGTAGTTACCCTCAACCAGGTTCGAAGGAAGGCGAATATGCGTTTGGAAAAGGGTTCGACCAATCAGCTCAACTTCGCCGATCATGTCAAAATAGACGCCACGATCCCGGTTCAGACGAATGATTGCAGCGCGATATTCGTCAGCGTCATCAATGCCGCGCGGCCCTGCTGCAATATGAATGTTGCTGTCGACAGAGACATTCATCCGGCTGTTTTCAGCTTTATCCAGAATCTGATCCAGCGGCCCGGTTGAGGCGAGGGCGTAGAAACTGGGAGCAGAATCAATCACGGCGCTTTCGGCATTGGCCCAGATGCCGAAGATCCTGTCCTTTTTGCGGACAGTAACCGGCGACGATGGACCGAAAACCGTAACAATGACGCCGATATCATCATCAGTTTCATCTGGGAACCGACCATGTTCAACGGCGCCATAGACGAAAATTTCAGAACCGCTGAAATCCGTCGTGATCGATACGGCGTTCTGGCTGAGCGACGCAATCACGCGCGACTTGGCCGACGCGGCAGCGCCAAATGCCAAAATCAGGATGAGCGCCAAGCGAATCAATGTCCGCCCCTCTCACCCAAGGTATAAAGCTCTGACGGTGTTGCGATCAGATCATAGCCCAACTTAAAACAAACGATCAGAACCAGCAGCGCCAGCAGAACTCGCAGCTGCTCACCCCTGATCCGCACCCCAAGCTGGGCCCCGATCTGCGCGCCAACCACACCGCCAAGCAGCAACAACACGGCCAAGGCTGCATCGACGGTTTGGTTTTGCGTTGCGTGCAGCAGAGTCGTCAGACCCGTCACGAAAATGATCTGAAACAGCGAGGTGCCGACAACCACGGCCGTCGGCATGCCCAGCAGATAGATCATTGCGGGCACCATGATAAAGCCGCCGCCAACACCCATGATCGCGGCCAGAATACCAACGCACAAACCGATCAGAAACGGCGGAATGGCGGAAATATAAAGGTTGGACTGACGGAACCGCATCTTGAACGGCAACCCGTGAATCCAACTGTGCTGATGCTTTTTCCGCCTATGTAAGGCCCCTTTTGAGGATTTGCGCATGGCGTTGACACTTTCGATAAACATCAAACCACCGACAACGCCCAAAAAAACGACGTAGCAAAGCGAAACCAACAGTTCCACCTGCCCAAGTTCGCGGAGCAGCTTGAAGACCTGCACACCCAACGCCGAACCCACGCCACCACCGGCCATCAGGACCAGACCCATCTTTATGTCGACGGTCCGCCTGCGCAGATGGGCCAGAACCCCGGAAAAGGACGAAGCGACAATCTGGTTCGCCTCGGTCGCGACTGCGACTGCGGGTGGGATGCCAATGAAGATCAGCAGAGGTGTCATCAGAAAACCACCACCAACCCCGAAAAGGCCAGAGAGAACGCCCACACCACCGCCCAATCCCAAAAGAAGGAAGGCGTTGACGGACTGTTCAGCGATTGGCAGGTAAATTTGCATGAAGCGCCCCGGAAGGTCAGGCCTCGGTTCTACGCCCGTCTCATGTCAAATCCAGAGCCACAGTTGCGACAAATCGGAGCGAATCTGGCTGCAAAGCTGCAAAAAATCTGCAAAGAGTCTCAATAATGTATGAACAGCTGCTTCCCCCCGAAATTCGAACCCGTCAAATCGACGGTGTAAACGGCCTGTCGATGCATGTGCTAGAGGCTGGATCCGAAGATTCGCCCCTGATGCTGCTCCTCCACGGCTTTCCTGAGCTGAGCTTCAGTTGGCGAAAGGTGATGGTCCCGCTCGCCACTGCAGGCTGGCGAGTGGTGGCGCCAGATCAGCGCGGCTATGGCGGAACCACAGGCTGGACCCACGGGTATGACGTCGATCTGGCAGAATTCGGGTTCAGAACCCTGACCGATGACATCGCCGCCCTCGTGGGTGCGCTCGGCTACGACCAGGCGGCTTTGGTCGGGCATGATTTTGGATCACCCATCGCGGCATGGTCCGCGCTGATACGGCCTGATCTTTATACATCCGTCGCACTTATGAGTGCGCCATTCGCTGGACCACCAGGCATGGCCGAAGGCGCGCCTTCAGACATTCACGACCAGCTCGCCGCCCTTTCGCAACCACGTCGACACTATCAGTGGCGTTACGGTGATCGGGATGCGGAAGCAGACTTCCTGGACCACCCAGCAGGATTTGAAGCAGTCTTTCGAGCCTATTATCACTGCAAAAGTGCAGATTGTGCAGCAAACAAACCTTACAAACTGAGCGGATGGACGGCCGAAGCGTTGGCTGAGATGCCCCGGTACTACATCATGGATCACGGCGTCGGCATGGGCGATCAGGCGATCGGCATGGCCCAGCCGCCTGATCATATCTGTGACTGGCTGACAGATGCGGAGCTACGTGAATACACCACGGCCTTTCGAAACACTGGCATGCAAGCCAGCCTGAATTGGTATCGCAGATCAACATCCCAAGAACATGCTGAATGGGCGCAAGGTTTAACTAAAACCCAGATCACGATCCCCTCATGTTTTATTTCCGGTGCGCAGGATTGGGGCGTTTGGCAGGCGCCTGGCGCGCTTGAGGCAATGGAAGGTAAGGTCTGCATCGATTATCGCGGCCGCACCCTGATTGACGGCGCAGGACACTGGGTTCAGCAAGAACAGCCCGAAGCTGTCGTCAGGGCGATCCTATCATTTCAGGAAAGCGTTGCGGCGACCTAACGATCGTCGGCCATGGCCTGTGTCGACGCTTCTTCATCGATGATCCGGCGCGCGGCGGCGCCGATCGCCTTTTTATCGGCTTCGGTAAGGTCATCAGGATTTCTGTTCTCGATCTCTGGAATACGGACCGTGACCTCTTTATGCGCAAACTTGATGTCCTCATGCTCGAACAAGGCGCGGATTTCTTGGTAAACTAGCTTGCGCGTCGTCCACTGGTCGCCGGGGCGGGTCATGAATTTGATCCGGATAATCATCGCGGAATCTTCCATCATGTAGACACCCTGCGATTTCAGGGGTTGGACAAACTTGTGCCCTTCGGTCGGGTGATCCAGCAGCTTCACACCCAGTTTCTTGATCAGCTTACGCACCTTGTCGACATCTGTGTCGTAGGTCAGGCGCAGCGGTAGCTTCATCATCACCCAATCGCGGGAATAGTTGGTCAGGTGCTTGATTTCGCCGAAGGGAATAGTGTTCAGCGCACCGAGGTGGTGGCGCAGCTGGAACGACCGCAGCGAAATTTTTTCAACCGTGCCTTTGACTTCGCCAACATCGATGTATTCGCCTTTGCGGAAAGCATCGTCTGTCAGGAAGAAGACGCCTGACAGGATATCGCGAACCAACGACTGGGCGCCAAAGCCAATGGCCAGTCCGACAACACCAGCACCTGCAAACAGTGGGGCGACGTTGACGCCAAACTCCATCAGGATCAGCAGAACCGAGGTTGTCGCAATGATGATCAGAATGAAAGATCGGAACAGGGGCAACAAGGTGCCAAGCCGCGATGATGCGGCCGCTGCGCCGCCTTCGTCACCCGGCTCCAGCTCCTGTTCCGGGCCAGTTTCTTCTTCGATCTTCTGATCAATCCAAATGCGGACGGCATGATAGACGACGTAGCCAATGAAGGCGACATCGAGCAGATCTTGCGCCATTTCAGCGATGGACCCTTCGACAAACGCCGAGGGTCCGACCCAGATGCGGATCATCAGATAAACGCCTGCGCCCAGCGCAAACAGGCTGGCGATACGTCTTGCGAGATCTTCGAACGTGCGCAAACCGCGCCGACCGCCACCTAAGGACGGTTCGGGCGACATACTCTCCGGTCCAGCGCCGCCTTCGTCATCACCGCCGCCAACATCTTCGAGCACATCACGAATGGCCAGTTTGTCTGCGTCCATCTCCTCCGCTCGGTCTGCCGCTTCCCCGGCTTCGTTGATGACGCGCATCTGGCGATATCGCGCAAAGATGCGTTCAACGATGTAAACGGTCACGGCGTAAACAACGAGAACGGCCAAAAGCACCGCAAAGGCGCCGCCCAGAAGCGGCACGCCCAACTCAAACCCCATGATCACGCGGAAGCTCATCTCAAGAAACGCAAACACCAGATAGGCGATGACAACTGGACGCCAAAGAACACTGGCAAAAGCAGCGGGCCAAGGCGCATCTGCTCGTGGCAAGCCGCCCAGCATGGCGTGGGTGATGGCGCCACCACATGCCCTGATCATCATGAGGATGAGGATGACAGACAACATCGTCGAACCAATGATCGTGACGCCAACCACCTCTTCGCGCGCATTCATATCGCTTAACCATGTGTGGAAGGTGGTCGTGGTGACACCAACCAGGGCGCCAATTGCGACCCACCGGTAGAGTTTGCGCGCCTCTTTGTCTGACAGCGCAGGAATACGGTAATTCGGCAAATACGGCGACAGCGCCATGCGCCAGACAACGTCAATCAACTGCACCATCGTGTAGGCGACCATGATCGAGATGACAGTGCGGATCGTTGCTTCGTCTTCCTGATAGAAACCCGACCCAACGGCCAAAGCCACCGCCAGCGAGATGGTGATCCCCCCCACCGACAATGCGACGCGCGCCGCAAGGAGAGGCAGTTTGTCGATGATACCAACCGGGTTCGGCTTTTGAATGCGGCGCATCAAAGGCAGGCCCACGTAAATGCCCCACAAGATCAGAGCCGCACGTCCAATCGCCAACAGAAACGCGACAAAAATCAACACGCCAAGAAAATACGACGCCTCGTCTGTTGGACTTTGGTCAGCGAGCGCACGTTGAAAATTCTGGGCGTAAAATGGGATGGAGCTTATGAACCGGCGCAATTTCTGCTGGAAAACACCAACGCTTTCCTGTGTGCGCTGGATGGTCGACTGTTCTTTGTATTCCTCCGCCACGTCGCCATAAGCGCTGAGGTCGGGAGCATCATCTGTTTCTTCCTGAGGCACCTCAGCAGACGCGTCGTTCGATGGGCCAAATGTTATGCCACCCAGGTTTTCATAGTTTTGCGCCGAAACATCCAAAGGCGTGATAGCGATCGCTAGGAAGAAAAGGATCCCCACCGCAAAGGCTGGGAGCCAGCGCAAAGCGAAGATGGTTAGATGTGGATTACGTACCCGCCGCATGAACTTAACCGTGTGCTGAGCCTGTCAAATTCGCATATAACGACTTTTTGAAGGGCTTCGCCAGAAGTGATCTCGCCCGGCTGATGTTTGAGTTAAGCTGGCGTTTATCGCAGTTGACGTTTAGACCTCGATTCTGGGGCCGAGTTAAGGCAGTCTCCTTCGGGGGCTAAAAGGCTGAGGGAGACCTTGTCCATGGATGATTTCGCCGGACGCGGCGGGCGCCGGTATGGGCATCGTGTGCTGTTGTACAGCCACGATACATTCGGCCTCGGGCATCTGCGCCGTTCACGGACCATCGCAAATGCGATGACTGCGGCGGACCCGGCGTTGTCCGCGCTGATCATGACAGGTTCACCCATCGCAGGGCGCTTCGATTTTCCTGACAGGGTCGACTATGTGCGACTGCCAGGCGTGGTGAAACTGCCAGATGGCGCTTACGCCAGCCACAACCTTGGCGTCGACATCGACGAAACCGTCAAGCTCAGGTCTAGGTTGCTTTGCGCGGCTGAAGAAGCCTTCGACCCCGACATGATCATCGTCGATAAAGAGGCATGGGGCTTTCGCAACGAACTGGCCGAAACCCTGGAAACCGCTAAGCGGCGCGGAACCAGGTTGATCCTGGGACTGCGCGACGTACTGGACGAACCCGGTGTCTTGAAACGCGAATGGAATCGAAAAGGCGCTGGTGATGCGATTGAGCGCTACTATGATGAGATCTGGATCTATGGCGTTCCAGAGGTGTGCAATCCGTTGGAGGGCATTCCAATCTCTGACCGCATGAAATCGCGCATCACGTATACCGGATATCTTCGCCGTGAGGCGTCGCCTTGGCCGCTGGTTGGACTAACCCCGCCAGATGGGCCTTACGTGCTGGTCACCACTGGCGGCGGCGGCGACGGCGCCGACCTCATTGATTGGGCGCTGCGCGCGTACGAAGAGGATGCAACCATCCCACTGCATGGCGTTCTGGTCTATGGGCCATTCATCGACGCACAGCGCCGCGCCGAGTTTGATCAGCGCGCGGCCGCGTTGGAAGGGCGGGTTACGGCGTTCAGTTTTGACCCGAGGCTGGAACGGCTTTTGGCGGACGCGACAGGCGTTATTGCGATGGGCGGATATAATACCTTTTGCGAGATCCTCAGCCTCGACAAACCCGCCGTCATCGCCCCACGAACAAAGCCGCGGCTTGAGCAATATATCCGCGCCGAAGCAGCCGAAAGGTTGGGCCTGATCCGCATGTTGCATGGCCCGCGCGATGGTCATGACGCCTCTGTCATGGCGAATGCGATCCACGGCTTGGTAGATCAACCACCGCCATCGGCAAACCGCATTCATGGCCTGATGGATGGCCTGCAAACGATCGCAAGTCGCAACGTCGCTTTATGGACCCCAAAGGCCGCCGAATGACCCCTGCACTCGCGGTGGTGTTGAAAGGCTATCCCCGGCTTTCCGAGACCTTTATCGCCCAGGAACTAAAGGCCCTGGAAGATCGTGATCTTCCATTTGAGATTTGGTCGCTGCGGTTCCCCTACGACGGGAAAACCCACCCCATCCACGATCAGATCAAGGCAAAGGTCCACTACCTGCCTGAATATCTGTACCAAGAACCGCTGCGCGTTCTGCGGGCGTGGTGGAAGGCGCGGGCGATGCTAGGTTATCGCAACGCGCGTGGCATGTGGCTGCGCGATCTGTGGCGCGACCGCACCACAAATCGGGGTCGGCGCTGGGGGCAGGCGATGGTAATGGCTGCCGAAATGGCACCAGAGGTTCGATTTCACTACGCTCATTTCCTCCATACGCCCGGATCCGCCGCCCGATATGCCGCCGTCATTCGCGGGGTCGAATGGGGGTTCTCAGCCCACGCCAAAGATATCTGGACCATCCCGGAATGGGAAAAACGGGAAAAACTTGCTGATTGTCGGTTTGGCGCGACCTGCACTGGCACAGGCGCGACACATTTGAATAACCTGGCCCCACGCCCTGATACTGTATCGCTAATTTACCACGGCCTGGATCTGGACCGCTTTCCGGAACCGCCAGCCCCGAAACCACCACGTGACGGCGTTGATGATAAGGTTGAGCTTGTGTCTGTTGGGCGGCTTGTCGCGAAGAAGGGGTATGATGACCTGATTGCCGCTTTGGGCGCTTTACCGGATGCGTTGAATTGGCGGCTAATTCACATCGGCGGCGGGCCATTGAAGGATCAATTGGCGGCGCAGGCCGAAAACCTTGGCGTCGCTGGCCGGATCACCTGGCAGGGTAAACGCGATCAAACTGAAGTTATCGCAGCGCTCAGATCAGCCGACATATTCGTCCTGCCCTCAAAAATTGCTGGCGACGGAGACCGCGATGGGTTGCCGAATGTGTTGATGGAGGCTGCCAGCCAAAAATTGCCGATCCTGTCCACCGCCGTATCTGCAATACCTGAATTCATCGAAGACGGCGTCCACGGGCGCCTTACACCACCCGGAGATCCCATCGCATTTTCGGAAGCTTTGGCTGAAATGATAACCGACATAACCAAACGCACGTGCTTTGCCGATGCTGCCTATGATAGGCTGCGCCACGAATTCGGCATGCATGGGGGCATTGACGTGCTGGAAAGTTTGTTACGTGGGGCGTTGGGGCGTGGGTAGACGAGTAGCATTTTATGCACCGATGAAAGCGCCTGACCACCCGAATCCATCAGGCGACAGACGTATAGCCAAGCTGCTGATGCGCGCTTTGGATCGTGCGGGGTGGGAGGTTGACCTTGCATCGCGTCTTCGGTCCCATCAGCGCGAAGGGAACAGCGTCTCGCAGGACTATCTGTTTCAGGAAGCTGATCGGATCGTTGAAAACCTCACCGAAACCTATCAGCAAGACACGCCCTTAGCCTGGTTCACCTACCATTGTTATTACAAGGCGCCTGATCTGATTGGACCGGGCGTCGCGCGAAATCTGGGCATTCCCTATGTTGTGGCGGAAGGGTATCGCGCCAAAAAGCGGTTTGATGGCCCCTACAAAAGGTTTGCTGTTGCTGCAGGCAAAGCCCTGGATCAGGCCAAGATCATTTACTATCTGGCCGATCGCGGTTTGGACGCATTGGAACGGGATCGGCCCGAAGGGCAACAATTGGTGCATTTGCCACCCTTCACGGCCCTTGGTGATGAACCCGCTGCCAAGACGACCAATGGCCCAATCAAACTGGTCACCGTGGCGATGATGCGACCAGGTGACAAGTCGATGAGCTATCAGGTGCTTGCGGAGGCCTTGGCGCACGTAAAGACGGATTGGCGCTTGAAAGTTATCGGCGCTGGCGTTTCTGAAGATGCGGTTAAGGCCATGTTCGCCCAGTTTGGCGACAAAGTGGAATTTGCAGGAATGACGCAAGATCGGGATATTATCCGCGCGGCCTATGAAACCGCCGATCTTTTCATCTGGCCTGGCGTCAACGAAGCCTTTGGCATGGTGTATCTGGAAGCACAGGCTGCGGGTACGCCTTGTGTCGCGCAAAACAGGCCCGGCGTCAGAACGGTTATCGCGCCCACCGGCCGAATGACCGACCCTGACAACCCTGCAGCCTTTGGCGCTGCGATTGACGAGCTTGCGGCAGACCGAACCGCATTGGCGGCGGCCTCGATCGCGACGCGCGACCACTTGAAAGCGCATCACGGCGTCAACGCTGCTTCAGCGCTGCTCAACAAGACGTTGGAGGCGGTCACTTGACCCTGACCATTGGGTTAATGCGGCATTTTCAGACCGACTGGAACGCCCTGCATAGGCTGCAAGGCCGCACGGACCGGCCGTTAACAGCAGATGCACGAACACGACTGCAGGAACTTACGCTTCCTTCAACCTGGTCGGACGCGCGACTAATCGCGACGCCGCTTTCCCGGGCGCAGGATACGGCGCAGCTTTTGACCGGCAAAACGCCAGAGGTCGTTGCGGGCCTGACCGAACTAAGCTGGGGCAACTGGGAAGGTAAGCGGGGCGCCGACCTTATTGCGGACCCAACCTCTGGCTACAAACATGTCGAAGACTGGGGGTGGGACATGGCCCCCCCGAATGGCGAAAGCCCAAGTGAAGCCTGGGCCCGCATCGGACCGGCGCTGGCGCAAATCGCATCGGACGACAAACCAGCTTTGCTGGTCGTTCACCGAGGCGTAATGCGCGTGATCATGGCCAAGGCCTATAAGTGGAATTTCGATAGCGTCGAACCCTTCAAGATCAAGCGAGAACGCGTCTATCCCATCCACCTGAACCCCGCCGGCGAACCCATTGGGTATGGCGAAGCCATACGGTTGACGGAGCATGCAGCATGAAAGTGATGCTGGTCGTCACCAGCCTGATGGGCGCCGGCCACCTTCAGCGAACACTCATTATCGCCCGTGCCATTCGGAACGCAGGCGGGCGGCCCATCATCGTTTCTGGCGGGCGGCCCATTCCGTATCTTGAAACAGATGATATTTCGATTGAGCATGTCCCATCGCTATCTGCGGACGGCTTTGACTATAGCCGATTGATGACACCCGAAGACGTCGCTGACGAAGCTTACATGCGATCGCGCACCGTTCGACTGGTCGAGCTATTTGAAGAGCATCAGCCGGATGCTCTGGTGACAGAGCTATTCCCATTCGGCCGCCACGCCTTGTCAGCGGAATTTTTAACACTGCTGGCGCAGGCGCGCGACAAGGCGATGGTTTTCGCCTCCATCCGCGATGTGTTGGAGCCAAAGCGCAAGGTTAAACGAGCAGAAGAAACGGCGCTGCGGCTGAGGCGCTGGTATGATGGGGTTCTGGTGCATGGCGATCCAACGCTGATCGGGCTTGAGGCAACATGGCCATTTGTTGACAACTTTGAGCACATGATTCGCTATACCGGCTATGTTGCGGAACCATCGCCGGCGGCTGACCCAAGCTCCGCCGGCGAAGTTTTGGTGTCAGTTGGCGGTGGCGTTATCGGACGCAATTTGTTGGAAACCGCTGTCAGGGCGGCGGCGATCAGCCCTTACAAATGGCGGCTGCGCGTCGGCGGCGCAGATGCGGCTGAGCAGGTCGAGAAACTGAAGTCTCTGGCTGAGGACCCATCGGTGATTGTGGAGGCGGCGGCCAGCGATTATCGCAGCCGTCTTGCAGCCTGCGCCTGTTCGGTCAGCCTGTTGGGATACAACACGTGCACTGACCTTTTACTCGCTGACCGTCCGTCGGTCATTTGTCCTATGCAGGAAGGGGATGAACGTGAACAGCGCATCCGCGCTGAGGCGTTTCGCAAGCTCAGCGGTTTTCATCAACTGGACGACGTCACGCCACAGGCCTTGGAGGACATGGTGGATGCCGCGATAAATGACGATGAACGCGCTCCGCATGGTGTGAATATGGACGGGGCCACCGAAACAGCGCGGCTGTTGCTAGCCTCAGGCGGCTGATCATGGTTTGCCGTACGTGGGTTGGGCTGGACCGGAATACGCTTTACAGTGATCACCGGGGTGCTTAAATGCAGGCGCGAATTAAGGAGATGAGATGATGAGCAGGCTCTCAGCAACGATCGTAGCAGTTGCGGCGGCGGCGGCGCTGGCGGCATGTTCTGGTGGATCAAACCGCACGTCCGACAGCAGTGACACAGACAGCTTTGACCCGGAAAACGCCGGCGGTGGTTTGCAGGGTCAGCTTGACACCTCCAGTATTTCGGATCTGATTGACAGTGGTAGCGGCGTCACCATTGGCGGCGACAGCCTGACCAATGTAAACCGCTTCTTGTGGCGGGCGTCACTGGATACGCTGGCGTTCCTGCCGTTGAATTCGACCGATCCTTTCACAGGTGTCATCGCTACGGACTGGGCGGCGTCACCTGATGCGCCGAACGAACGCTTCAAGGTCGCAGCTTATGTCAAAAGCCCGGTTTTGAGCGCCCAGTCGTTGCAAGTTGCGCTGTTCCGCGAAATTCGTGAACCTGCAGGCGCGTGGGTGACGGCCCCGGTTTCTGGCGCGACCGCGCGCCAATTGGAAGACGCCATCCTCGTCCGTGCACGGCAACTAAAAATCGCGGACCGCGAAGCTGGATAGTCTGAACTAAATGCTCTGACATGAACGCGGCGCGGGATGGTTGAAACCTCTCGCGCCGCTTCGTATCAGGGACCCGAAATCTGAAGTTTAAGGAACGTCGACCTTGTCTCGGTATAACGCCAAAGAAATAGAACCAAAGTGGCGCGCCGTCTGGGATGACCGCGCCTGCTTTAAAGCAGAGCGGGACGAGACCCGCCCCAAGTACTATGTTCTTGAAATGTTCCCATATCCATCGGGGCGCATTCACATGGGCCATGTGCGCAACTACGCCATGGGCGATCTTGTTGCGCGCTACAAGCGGGCGCGCGGATTCAATGTGCTGCATCCAATGGGTTGGGACGCCTTTGGCATGCCCGCCGAAAATGCTGCAATTGAGCGCGGGGTTCACCCTGGGACCTGGACGTATCAGAACATCGACGCGATGAAATCTCAGCTGAAGTTGATGGGCCTTTCCATCGATTGGAGCCGGGAATTCGCAACTTGTGATCCGGAATACTACGCCCAACAGCAGGCCTTGTTTCTGGACATGCTGGAAGGCGGCTTTGTCTACCAGAAATCGTCAGTCGTGAACTGGGATCCGGTCGACAACACCGTTTTAGCAAACGAACAGGTCATTGATGGTAAAGGCTGGCGGTCGGGTGCGCCCGTGGAACGGCGTGAGCTGGTTCAGTGGTTCATGCGTATTTCCAACATGGCGGATGAACTGCTGACCGCAATTGATGGGCTGAACAACTGGCCGGATAAAGTGCGCCTTATGCAGCGCAACTGGATCGGCAAGTCCACTGGCCTGCAGTTCAAATTCGAGATGCTGCCAAGTGATCTGACCTACGAGACGGAGTTGGAGGTCTACACCACCCGGCATGATACGCTCTTTGGCGCATCCTTCTGCGGCATTTCCGTGGATCATCCACTTGCGAAATCACTGGAAGGCAAGATCGATGGCCTAGCGGAGTTCAATGCGGAATGCCGCAAGACAGGGACGTCCGAAAAGGAAATCGAAACTGCTGAAAAGCAAGGGTTCGACACCGGTCTGAAGGTGAAGCATCCTTTCGACCCAGACTTGGAATTGCCTGTCTTTGTCGCGAACTTCATCCTGATGGATTACGGCACCGGTGCGATCTTTGGTTGTCCAGCACATGATCAGCGCGACTTGGATTTTGCGCGGAAATATGGGCTGAGCGTCACGCCCGTCGTTTGCCCATCAGATCAGGACGCATCGACATTCGCCGTGGAAGCGGAAGCGTATGTTGGCTCAGGTCGCATCGTGAATTCTCAATTCCTCGATGGGATGACGATCGACGATGCGAAGGCTGAAGTCGCCAAGCGCATGCAAGATATGAAGGCCGGCGAAGAGACTGAGAATTTCCGTCTGCGCGATTGGGGGTTCTCGCGTCAGCGCTATTGGGGCGCACCGATCCCCGTCGTTCACTGCGATGACTGCGGGATCGTGCCAGAAAAGAAGGAAAACTTACCGGTACGACTGCCCGACGACGTTACCTTCGATCGCCCAGGCAACCCGTTGGACCATCACCCAACGTGGAAACATGTGCCCTGCCCCGCGTGTGGAAAAATGGCGCGACGCGAAACGGACACGATGGATACATTCGCCGACAGCTCGTGGTATTTCGCCCGGTTCACCTCACCGCGCGCTGAAACGCCAACGGTGGCTGAGGACGCGGCGTACTGGATGAATGTTGACCAGTATATCGGCGGTGTTGAACACGCGATCCTGCACTTGCTTTATTCCCGGTTTTGGTGCCGTGCGATGTCGCGCACCGGCTGGCTGCCGAAAAGCGCTGAAGAACCGTTTGACGCCATGTTCACGCAAGGCATGGTCTGCCATGAAACCTATCAGGACCCTGACGGAAAATGGGTGTCACCGGATGAGATCAAGCCGGTTGAGGGCGGTTATGAGGTTGTTGAAACTCAGCGACCCGTCACCGTGGGACCGTCGATCAAGATGTCGAAATCCAAACGCAATGTTGTGGATCCGGAAGACATCATCGAACAATTCGGCGCCGACACGGCGCGGTGGTTCATGTTGTCTGACAGCCCGCCAGAACGCGATGTTGAATGGACGACGGCGGGCGCAGAGGGCGCTTGGCGGTTCCTTCAGCGCATTTGGCGGATGGTTGATGAGGCGGCGGACCACCTTGGCAGCCATGAATTCGGCGAAGATGCGCATGCAGATACGCTTAGGAAGGTCACACATCGTACGATTGAGGGCGTTTCTGGAGACATTGAGAATTTTGCCTTCAACAAGGCAATCGCGCGGATCTATGAAATGGCGAACGCCATCACCAAGTTCGACGCCAAGTCTGACGCCGATCGCGCCGCTTTGAAGGAAGCGCTACAGACTGTTGCGCAGCTGATGACGCCGATGACGCCGCATCTGGCGGAAGAATGCTGGACGCGGCTTGGTGGGTCGACCGTTCTGGCGGAAACGCCGTGGCCAACTGTCGAGGCGCGCCTGCTGAAAGATGACGAAGTTGTTCTTCCGATCCAGATCAATGGTAAGCGGCGATCTGAAATCTCGGTTGCAGTTGATGCGAGCAAGTCTGACATTGAGGCCATGGCTTTGGCTGATCCGGCAGTTGAGAAATTCCTTGATGGCGCGGCGCCTAAGAAGTTGATCGTCGTGCCCGGACGGATCGTCAATGTCGTGGTCTGACCGCAGATCATTTCTGGCCCTGGGGCTGGGAGGTCTCGCCTCTGCTTGCGGTTTTGAACCGATGCAAGGACAGGGGTCCGAAGCCCAATCTGTCACCGGACGCATTCTTCTGCCCGAAGCAAAGGATCCCGACAGCTTTGCTTTTCGTGAACGTATGCGTCGGCGCATTGGCGACGGAGGCCAAGGCGTCGAATACCGGCTGGATAGCCGCATTGCGATGGATGAAACCGGTATCGCAATCACCCAAGCTTCGGACGTAACGCGGTATCGGTTGTCAGGGCAGGCAGAATGGTCCTTGGTGGAAATCGCAACGGGTAACGTTGTGATTCGCGATACCGTTACAGCGTTCACAGGATACGATGCGACAGCGTCAGCCTATGCTGCGCGGTCTGCAGAAAAAGCAGCGCGTTCGCGGTTGGCGGTTGAGCTGGCGGAGCTGACAGCGGCACGCCTCACCGCCCTGTTGAACCAGTCCGACGGATCGTGAAGCTTAACGCCAGAGATGCGGCGCGGTTCTGTGAGGCGCCTGATCTGCGTTACAAGGCCCTTCTGATCTATGGCGAGGACAGCACAGAGGTCACCCGCAGGCGAAAGGAAGCGCTAACAGCGATCATCGGTGACGATGGTGATCATGGTGTGACCCAGCTGGATGTGGGTGAAGCGCGGCGCAAGCCAGGAGTAATCGCAGACGCCATGCGCGCCCGCGGGTTTTTTGGCGGTGAACCTGTGGTCATTATCGAAAATGGTACAGATGGTCTGGCCGCAGGCCTGAGTGACGTTTTGGATCAGGCAGAACCTGACGACGGATTTGTCATCGTCACCGCTGGGATTTTGCCGGCGCGATCTAAGCTTAGAAAATTGTTTGAAGGGTCGAGTTCTGCAGTCGCCGCACCTTGTTACGTGACCGCGGTTGATCGCATGGAGATTGAGAAAGCCTTGGCGAAGGCAGGTATTCAATCTGTGGATGAAGACGCCATTCGTGATCTTGTGGCATTTGCACAAACGGTTGATCGAGGGGCTTTGGCCGACTTGATTGGGCGGCTTTCGCTCTACAAGCTGAGCGATGAAAACCCTCTTTCCAGCGATGATGTGGTCATGTGCGTCCCTGGCTCAGGTGATGTGGCGATCGACGACCTTCTGGATGCCGTTACCGATGGCGCCGCAGCTAAAATCGGATCGCTGATGAACCGGTTGGAGGCGCAGGGCTTCAATCCGACCACCGTTATCATTTCCGCAACACGAAAGTTTCGCCAGCTGCACATGCTGTCCGCGGCGGACGGGTCGATCGACGCAGCAATATCACGGATGAGGCCACCTGTGTTTGGGCCGCGGCGGGACACCATGATGCGTCAAGCGCGTACGTGGTCCGTTCACAAGTGTGAGGCGGCGTTGCGTGACTTGCTCGCCACCGATTCTGATCTGCGTGGGGGCGCCGAAGCGGCGGGTTTCGCCCTACTGGAACGATCGCTTCTGAGGCTGGCGCTTAACGCCAAGCGTTGATCACTGGTTCAGGATCTGGCACAGGCCGTCGAGCTCTTCCAACGACTTGTATTTGATCGTCACCGATCCACCGGTTTTACCCTTGTGGTCAATTGCTACCTTCAGACCGAGGGCGGCGCTGATATCGCTTTCCAAAACACGGGTATCGGCGTCCTTCTGCGGACGATCGCGGATGCTTGTTTCTTTGGCTTGGGGGATATGCTTTGCCAGCACTTCAGTTTGCCTGACAGACAGGCCATCCGCTACGACCTTTGCCGCTAATGCGGAAGGATCGCGCGCTGTGATCAAAGCCCGCGCGTGACCCGCGCTGAGACGTCCTGTCGAAACCATTTCCCTCACATCATCAGGCAAGGACATCAGTCGGAGCATGTTTGCGATGTGCGGGCGACTTTTACCCATGGCCTCGGCAAGATTTGACTGAGTGTAGCTGAATTTTTCAATCAGTTGGGCATAGCCTGCGGCTTCCTCCATCGGGTTGAGATCAGCGCGCTGAACATTTTCAATGATTGCGATCTCAAAGACGTCTTGATCAGACAATTCGCGAATGACCGCAGGCACTTCGTGGAGACGCGCAGTCTGGGCCGCTCGCCAGCGACGTTCGCCAGCAATGATTTGATAACGCCCCTCATCCGACGGATGAGGTCGCAGGAGTAGAGGCTGCAGAATACCGTTTCGGGTGATCGAGGCGGCAAGCTCTTCCATCTCCTTCGGTGGGAACGTGCGGCGTGGCTGATCCGGGTTTGGAGAGATCAAATCCAAGGGGATGTTGGTGTCCGCTTTTGTCGGCGCAGCCTTGGGCGCATCTGACAACAAAGACGACAAACCGCGGCCAAGACCCTTTTTTCTTTTAGTATCAGACATTTATGTGAATTCCGGGTCTTTTTTCATGATTGAGGATTCTCGGGCGAGCAATTCGGCGGCAAGTGCCTGGTACGCACGGCTTCCAGTGCACGCATGGTCATAGATCAGAGCAGGCACTGAGTGTGAGGGCGCCTCAGAAAGGCGAACATTACGCGGTATGACTGTTTCATATACGAGATCAGACAAGGCTTCGCGGACGTCTTCCTCTACCTGGCGGGACAAATTATTGCGCCGATCAAACATCGTCAGGACAACGCCCAAAATCGTCAGACTTGGGTTGAGGCTGTGTTTAACCCGGTCAATCGTCGCTAGAAGTTGAGACAGACCTTCCAACGCGAAGAACTCACATTGCAACGGCACAAGAACATGATCCGCCGCTGTCATCGCGTTTACCGTCAAGAGGTTAAGCGAAGGCGGGCAATCGATCAGGATATAGTCAAAATCTTCAAGCACCGACGGACCGGTTTGGGGGCGAAGGGCCAGCTCTAGCCTTCGAGCGCGCGAAGGATCATCGACCAGTTCAACATCTACGCCGCTAAGCTCAACTGTCGACGGCGCAAGACTGAGACCGGGAATCTGCGTCGTTTGGATAATATCGAATATCGCGGCAGACCCTGTGAGCAGGTCATAGCAAGACATAGACCGCATATCAGGTGGGACCCCAACACCAGTGCTTGCGTTACCTTGTGGATCTATATCTATCAGTAGTATTTTTTTGCCAACTGCAGCAAGCGCTGTACCCAAATTGATTGCAGTCGTCGTCTTGCCCACGCCACCTTTTTGGTTTGCCAATGCAATGACTTGCGCGGCTTCAGATGAAGCTGTTTTCATATACTCAGACACGGGAAAACTCCTGCACTCGCAGAATTGAGGCGCTCGAATCGGTCACGCTTGGGATTTTCGTTACACTAATATGGAAGGAGTCGCGGGCCTGGGTCAATTCGGTGTCAGCTTTTTCACCCTTCGGAAAAAGGCAAATTCCATTGTCCGATAGATATGGTTCTGCATACGCCAATAGCTGGTCAAGAGACGCGAGCGCCCTTGCAGACACGACATCATATCGTTTTGAGGTCGGTTCTTCTATCCGGCGTTGCTGGATATCGACAGTTAAGTCCATCTCTCTCGCAGCTGCGCCAAGAAAAATGCATTTTCGCTCATCACTTTCGACAAGGGTGATAACCGGGCTTTTTGCAGTTTCAGCTTTCTTGGCAGCGACGATTAACCCTGGAATTCCAGAACCTGATCCTAAATCCACCCACGTTCTGTTTGGATGAGCAAGTTCCGTGAGCTGAAGAGCGTCAGCTATATGTCGTTTCCAAACCTGATCGGCAGTCGATCTGCCGATCAGGTTAATCTTTCTATTCCATTTCAAGACTATTTGAGTAAACGCCTCGAGTCTCTCAAATGTTTCACGTGAAACACGGTCTCGGACATAAGCTTTGAAATCGGCGACATCATCGTCAGGCACTCTTGGCCTCAGAACGTTTTGCAAGAGATAAAAGGACGGTTAGCGCAGCGGGTGTGCAACCCTCAATTCGGCTGGCCTGACCGAGCGTAGCGGGCTTCACGAGGTCGAGCTTTGATGCAAATTCATTAGATAGACCGTCGACATTGCGGTATGATGCCAACGTCGGAAGTTCCAACTGCTCGCTCCTCCGAAGCTCCGCGATCTGAGCGCTCTGTCGATCCAGATACCCAGCGTACAAAGCGTCATTGGCGAGCTGCTGCCTCACTTCTTCGTCGATCATATCGAGTTCGGGCCAATGAGCCGAAAGCTGATCAAAGGACACTCCTTTGTATCCAAGAAGCTCCAACATGTTCCGCTTTACGCCGTCTCGATTGATCGGCACGCCAGCCGCAGCTGCAACATTTGGGGACACGACCAACTCTTTAGCTATTCTGCGCCCTTCTGCCAGACGTTCCATTTTATCAGAAAATGCAATCCAGCGCTGATCGCCGACACAACCATAGTCCCTGCCGAGCTTTGTCAAACGCTGGTCCGCGTTGTCTGCACGCATCGTCAATCGATACTCAGCTCGAGACGTAAACATCCGATATGGCTCCGTCACTCCTTGGGTCACCAAATCATCGATCATAACACCGATATAGCCATCAGCTCGATCAAGACTGAATGGGCTATGTTCAGTCACAAAGGCAGCCGCATTCAGACCCGCAACAAGACCTTGGGCGCCAGCCTCCTCGTACCCTGTGGTTCCGTTGATCTGACCAGCGAGGTACAGACCGTCGAATGACTTCACTCGTAGGCTTCTATCTAGCGATCGCGGATCAACATAATCATACTCGATCGCATATCCTGGCTGTGCGATCTCCGCTTTCTCCAAGCCGGCAATACTTCGGACATAGTCTATCTGGACATCGATCGGCAAAGAGGTCGAGATGCCATTCGGATAAATGAGATCGGATGTAAGC
>CBFHXH010000009.1:0-63973 GCA_965659735.1 uncultured Pikeienuella sp. | reverse complement strand
GGTCGGGATTTGGCAGGCCGAAATGAAAGCTGGCGACGCGGGGCGCTGCGGCCGGGACAACCTCCAGCATCTCTGCATTGAAAGGCGGCGTCGCGGATGGTTCCCTGGGCGGCGCGCCAAGATCAAATTCAGCATAGTAGGGCGCCAGCCGCTGGCGCAGCGCCTCAAACGTCTGGTCGTCGTTTTGTGGGGGCCTGTGGCAGAAGAAGTTGGCGTTCACCCCGCCATTGGTCCTGCCCATCGCCTCTGCGATTTCCGCCGCCGCGCCCTCTGGCGACTTCAGCGCCATGCCGAGCGACCCCAGCGCCCCTGCATTCGCCGCCGCAGCCGCCATCGCGGGGGGGGGAGGCGCCGGCCATCGGCGCCTGAATGATCGGGTGGCGCAGGCCGAGAAGCTGAAGCAGATCCTCGCGCGGCTACCGCATCAGCTGTTGACCGCTTCCGAGCAGCTAAGCGGCTCATTTTTGACGATCTTTTCGACCTTCTGTTCCTCGCCGTCTTCAAGGCCGAGAATGACGATATCCTCACCCCGCTGGATGTGCTTGAAACAGTGGAGCTGCCCGCCATAGGCAAAGCAATACTGCCGTTCCGCATAGGCCCACTGACCTTCGGCGCAAAGGCCGTTGGGGAACCGGAACACTGTGCTTTTGCCGTCAGGCGCATAGTATTCACGCCCGTAAAGCTCTCCCTTCTTGAAATAGTGCAGCGTCTTGCCCGTCGTCAGCGCGCGCCAGGCGTCTGGATCAATCTCTGCATCGCTGCCGTTCGCGATTGCTGGCGAGGCGGCCAGCAGGGCCGCGGCTATCATCAGTAACATCTTCACCTTCCCTTCATCCCTCACTTGGAGAGAATTTCACGCAAATCTAGGCAAGGATAGGAAAAAATTGTCGGTGACGGGGTCGTGATCGCGAAAGCGGCGCGCGGTTTGCAAAATGGCAAGTGCCGCGGTCCTAATCCGGCGCGGACATGCGGTAGAGATCGGAATATTCATTGACGCCGAACAGCGGCGTCGCCGTTTCCGCTGCGCCCCGGTCGATCAACGCCTGCGCCGCTGCGCCGCCCTGCACGAATACCGGCCGACCCTCGTTAAAGCTGGCCTTGGTCAGGGCGACCAGATCGTCGCTGATGTCCGGGTCCGCGAACTTGATCCAGCTGGTGCGCGCGTCGGCGTCATTCACCCTTAGGTCATAATACTGCAGGTGAAACGTCGCCAGCAGGGCGTTGGGAGGCAAGACCTGCGCAGCGTTTGCGGCGAAGCGCGCATGCAGGTCGCGGACTTGATGGGCAACCTTCAGGTCGCCCCCCCAGATCACGGTGACCGTTAGCGCAACACCAGCATAGACCGACTGCCGCGCGCTGAGCCGCAACCACCCTGGCGCAAGCCCTGGCAGCAGCGCAGCCGCTATGATAGGCAGTGGACTTACGACAATCAGGACATCGGGCGCGCTGATCGACCACCAAGGCGCCCGTCCTGCAAGGTTGTTGGTGAAATGCACGCCAACCGCACCCGCGGCGCCGATGGTGAGCGCGACAAGCAGGCCCTGCGTCACGCGCCCGCCCAGTTGGCCAAGCCCCAAAGCCGCCAGTATCGCCAAAGCGGGTAAACAGTGTAGGAAGTATCGCATTCTGCTGCCCATGCCACCGAACCAGGCACCATAGGCGAACGGCGCAATTGTCAGCCCGGTGATGAAAATAAGCAGCAAAGTCTGACGGCCGATACACGCGTGAAACAGCAAGGGCAGGGCGGCCAGCGCTACGGTCAAATAGGGCATGCTCTGCAAAAGGGCGCGCTTGACGTGGCCAAAGGCGATCAGGCGGCCATGTTCGTCGACGCTCAGCCCCTTTGCGGCAAAGACGTGGGCCTGAAAATCGACCACTAGCCCCCATGCCCCCAGAACTGTTTTCACCGCCATAGTTTGCAGCGGTGGCGCAATCAGGCAGGCGACGACGGCCACGGCCCCCGCTAACGCCAGAACTGCAGGGCGCAGCAGAGCCCGGCGGATGGGCGCCAAACCCAACAGCAAAACCCCCGCTGCGCCCGCGGCCACAAAGGGCAGGACGGTGGCGTAGTAGCCAATCGAAACGCGCCCCCCAACGTCGCCATAGATGAGCGGGGAGAAGACGCCGAATTTCACCTCGTTGATCAATGTTGCTGCGATCAATCCGGGCGCTAAACCAAGCGCCACCAAACTCGCCGCCCGATAAGGACGGGGATGTGCGGCCAACAGCCAGAAAAGAGCCGCCACCGACGGGAAGATCACATCGACCCTGATGTTCACACCCAGACCAAAGGCCAGTCCAGCCGCGATCATCCAAGGGGCGGCGACCGTCCTGTCGCCCCGAAACACGGCGTAAACGCCTAGCGCAGAAAGAAAGGCCGAAGATGCATGGGTCCAAAGACCGAGCAATAGTCTACCGCAAAGCTCGCGCCTCCGAACAATAGGGCCGACCAAAGCGCGATGTCCTTCCGGTCGCTCAACCGCTCTGCCGTGGCGTAGACAATCCAGATCGTCGCCGCACCCAGAAGGGCGTTGAACACCATGACGCCCCGCATGCCGCCCAGCGCCCAGGCGGGCGCGGCGATCAAACCCCATCCGCCCGGGTATTGTGGGGCGAGCTGGCCGTCATGCGGCGTGATCAAGGGTAGATTCAACGCGGGTGTTGGCGCAGCGGCGTAACCGTTGTTGATTAAAAGCGACCCATGCTCCGCCATCGCCTGGGCCATCGCAGCGGCGACATAGCCATCCACGGTGAACGGCATTGCGGGCATCCAGATCAGCGCGAGCGCGATCCAGATCACTGTGATCGCCAACAGCGCGTGATGGGGTTCCGGGCGCCCGGGCCGGGGGATCGTCTGCGGTTCGGCCATGTTGGGGCGCCTCAAGATGGTGTCAGGGCTTGTCTAACAAGCTTTGACCCGACCCGCCAATTTCACAGGTTTTAGCGCGCACTCATCAACCACGCCGAGGCGGCTGCCCCCAGGACTGACGCGCCGGTCAGCGCGGGGCCTAGTCCGATCACATCAGCAATTCCGCCGATGATTATCGCGCCGATCGAGGCGGATCCAATGCCGACCATGACCCAAAGGCTCATCACCGTTCCACGTCGTTCATCGGTCAGGTTCAGCTGCACCACCGACTGCAGCGATACGCCCACCATTGTGCCACAGAACCCAGCGCAGGCGGTCGCGATCAGCGCCAGTGACCAAACCGGAGAGGTCGCAAGCGCAATTGTCGCACCGAAGCCGAAAAAGATTGCAAATAGTGTGCAGCGGGGCACGGCGCTGGCCTCTTCCGCGCCTTTGGAGGATAGGAAGATCGCGGCCATCAAAGCGCCAGCGCCAGCGGCGGCCATCAGCTCCCCCAAACCAGCGGCGCCACGGCTGAAGACGCCGTCGGCGATGGGGGGCAGAAGCTCCAACATCCCGCGAACGATCAGGGCGAACACGCCGGTCAGCAGCATCGCGGCGCGGATCAACTCGTGGTTCATAGCGAAACGCGCGCCTTGGGCGATCGACGCCAGCAACGAGGTTTGGGCCGATGGCGCGCTTTCAGCGGCGCGCGGCGCAAGGGTGAACAGGATTGCGATGACCGGTGCGAACAGGGCTGCGGCGACAAGCAGCGTGCCATCAACGCCAATCGTTGCGATGGCCCAACCCGACGCCGCCGGACCGATCAGCCGGGCAAGATTGAAGTTCAGCGAACTGATCGCAACCGCGTTCGCCAGCGCGCCTTTGGGCACAAGGCGGGGGGTCAACGCCATGCGGGTGGGATGATGCGCGCTGATTACCACGCCAAACACCAGTGAAGTTGCGGCGAGGCCGTAGATATTCAGCAAGCCAGTCGCCACCAACGCCCAAAGCGCTAAGGTGACAATCATCTCAGACACCTGCACCGCCAGCGCCGACATCCTCAGGTCGACCCGGTCGGCCAGCGCGCCGAATACCGGCCCAGACACCATGGTGGGCGCAAAGTTCAAAAAGGCGATCAACCCGACCCACCCGGCTGATCCTGTAAGCTCCCACGCCAGCCAGGCGACAACGGTGCGCTGGGCCCAGATGGCGTTCAGGGAAAAGAGATTGGCAAAGGCGTAGTTTCGAAACTGCGCCTCACGCAAAGCGGGGGGAAATGTCATGCAGGGCCTTTCACCTCCGCTATATCGGTGCATGTCGGCCCCGTCCAGAAACCCTGCCGTTCGGGCAGGTGGGCGCGCGTGGGAAATAAATTGACCGCGCCATCTTGCCCGCGCCGTTTGCGCCGCTATCGTGTTCGCCGACCAAGCGGAGGGATGTCATGAAAATCGTCAGTGAAACCAAGGCTTTCGGAGGTCGACAGCTTACTATTGAACATGACAGCGCCTCGACCGGCGGCGCCATGCGCTGTGCGGTGTTCCTGCCGCCACAAGCGGACCCGCGGCCCGTGGTTCTGTACCTTTCGGGCCTGACATGCACCGAAGACAACGTCACGCAAAAGGCGGGGGCGCAGCGCATGGCGGCTGAGCTTGGCCTGATGCTTGTTTGTCCTGACACCTCGCCGCGGGGCGAGGGCGTCGCCAATGACGATGCCTATGACCTTGGCCAAGGCGCTGGTTTCTACGTTGATGCGACCGAGGCGCCCTGGGCGCCCCATTTCAAGATGTATTCCTATGTCAGTCAGGAACTGCCTGCGCTGATTGATGGTGAATTTGACGCCGACCCTGCGAAATGGGCGATCACCGGTCATTCGATGGGCGGACACGGTGCGCTGACCGTGGGCCTGAAGAACCCGGGCAAATTCAAATCAATCTCGGCCTTTTCGCCAATCGTGTCGCCGCTGAACTGCCCGTGGGGCGACAAGGCGATGACGGCCTATCTGGGCGCCGACCGCGCCGTCTGGGCCGCCCATGACGCCTGCGCGCTGATAGCAGCGGGTACGCGGTCCGGCCCGATCCTTGTGGATCAGGGCGAAGCTGATGGATTTCTGGAAGAGCAACTGAAGACGCATTTGCTGACCGAGGCCTGCGCCGCCGCGGGCCAGCCGGCCGAAATCAGAATGCAGCCAGGCTATGACCATTCGTATTTCTTCATCGCTACTTTCATTGAGGATCACCTGCGGTTCCACGCGGACGCTCTTGCCTGATACGGATCACCCGGCATGGCGTCGGGCCATCCAATTTCAAGCGTAACGCTATGCAATTCGCGCAGAGCGGCCTTGCTTCGTTGTGCGTTGCAGCAAACCCGTTTGCACCCCATCTCCCTCCTCAGAACAAGCAGATACGAGTTGGAGTGCTAACATGGCTTACATCACTGAAAACACATCGCTGACCGCAGCGCGCCCGGCCACCGGGTTCTTCGAAGCGCTGGTCGCGCGTTACAATGCATGGCGCATCTACCGCACCACGGTCGCGGAGCTGAGCAGCCTTACCGACCGCGAACTGGACGATATCGGCATCACGCGCGGTTCGATCCACCACTACGCCCGTCAGGCGCAGTAATAGCGAGTGTCGGCGAACGATAGGTCTTTTTAGCCCCCTACCACGCGGGTCATTTAAGACCTGCGCAACGCCTTCCCCCTCCCCTACGCTGACACACGCTTTGACCCAACGCTGTCTTCGCTTTCCTCCCCTAGCGAAGATGGTGTCGGGTTTTGCGTTTCAGGGCTCTGCAAGCGCCTCCATCGGGCGCCAAGGGGTGATTTGGGCTTCGGCCCCCGTACAGAATTCTTGGTAATTACCGCCGCCGCCCGGGCCCTGATCAAGGGCGCGGCTGATCGTAACACCGCAAAAGTGGAAATAGGACTGAGTGCCCATAGCCCCATGTTTGACGAACAGAATGTCGCCATTGGGGGTGGCGCTTAAGGCTTCGTGCACCTCGTCCACGACCCTTGTTTGAGCGTCCGCCGCGCTTTCCCAGCCGCGGATGCTGGTGTTCAGCGACGCAAAGAACAGATCCGCGACAGCTTCGAACTCGGCAGGTGGCAAGAACCCTGTCGTGGTGCGGTCATTTTCGTGCATCTGCTCTCTGACCTGAACAGTCAGCGATAACGTGGTCGCCAAGGGTTTGGCGGTTTCCAGCGCCTTAACCTCAGCGCTGCTGATGATCGCGCGAGTGTGGCTCAACGCCTTTGATCCGGCGAGCGCCCGAACCCCGGCCGCGCCTTGGGGGCTAAGCGACCAGTCCCGAACATCCTTATCCGGATCGATAACGACCTGCGGATGGGACAGATATCGGACAAGGCGGCCCATCGCTTAGGCCGCCTCTCGCTTAGAATGGGATGTCGTCTGCGGCGGTGACATAGGCGGCGACGACCTTCTTTTCTCCCGCCTTTTCGAAAGCGATGGATAGTTTGTCACCTTCGATTTCAAGGATTGCGCCATAGCCAAACTTCTGGTGAAACACCCGCTCGCCGACATTGAACCCTGCGACAGCTTCCGCATCGATGACCAACTGGCGGGCTTCGCGCGGCTCTCGCAATCCGCGCTGACCTGATCGAGACTGCAGCCGCTTCCAACCCGGCGAGTTGTAGGCTGAGGCATCGGCGGCACGTTTTTCCAGCACCGATCCACGCTGCACGCCAGCCATCCCGCCCGCCGTGCCCGTGGCACCATAATTGCCGCCATACAGACCGGGGGGCGTCATTACCTCCACATTCTCTTTGGGCAGTTCGTCGATGAAGCGGCTGGGCAGGGCAGACTGCCACTGACCATAAACCTGCCGGTTCGCGGCAAAACTGATCGTCAGATGCTGGCGGGCGCGGGTGATGCCAACATAGGCAAGGCGGCGTTCCTCTTCGAGACCTTTCAGCCCACTTTCATCCATCGACCGTTGAGAGGGGAACAAGCCATCCTCCCACCCCGGAAGGAATACGGCGTCGAATTCCAGACCCTTGGCTGCGTGGTAGGTCATCAGGGTGATCTTTTCGATCGCGTCTTCCTGCTCATTCTCCATGATCAGAGAGATGTGTTCGAGAAAGCCGGTGAAGTTCTCGAATTCTTCCAGCGCCTTGACCAGCTCTTTCAGGTTCTCCAGCCGACCAGGCGCCTCGGGCGTTTTGTCGTTACGCCAGTGATCCATGTAGCCAAAATCTTCTAGGATCTGCATGGCGCCTTCGACATGGTCGAAATCCTTGGATTTCGACCGTTCGATCCATGTGTCGAAAAGCGTGACAACGCCGCTTAGCGATTTCAGCGCGGCCTTGCTTACCAGTTTTTCCTCAACGCAAATCCGTGCGCCCTCCCGAAGGCTGACGCCGTTCTGCCGTGCGGCCAGTTGGATTGTCTGTTGCGCCTTGTCGCCAAGACCGCGTTTGGGTGTGTTAACGATCCGCTCAAACGCCAACCCGTCATCCGGGCTGTTCACGACGCGGAAGTAAGCCATGGCGTCACGGATCTCCATCCGCTCATAAAACCGTGGGCCGCCGATCACGCGGTACGGCATGCCAATGGTCAGGAAGCGATCTTCAAAAGACCGCATCTGGAATGACGCGCGAACCAGAACCGCGGTTTCATTCAGGCTGACGGGGTCGAGACCGCGGGTGCCGCGTTGGAAATTCTCAATCTCTTCCCCGATCCAGCGTGCCTCTTCATCGCCGTCCCAGACCCCCATGAGCCGCAGCTTCTCGCCGTCATTGGCTTCGGTCCACAACTCTTTGCCTAGCCGTTCTTCATTGCCGGAAATGACTGCGGACGCGGCGGACAGGATGTGGGGGGTAGAGCGATAGTTCTGTTCCAGCCGGATGACCTTGGCGCCAGGGAAATCCTTTTCGAACTTCAGGATGTTGCCAACTTCGGCGCCGCGCCAGCCATAGATCGACTGGTCGTCATCACCAACGCAGCAGATGTTTTGGTGGCCTTGGGCGAGAAGGCGCAGCCACAGGTACTGGGCGATGTTCGTATCCTGATACTCGTCCACAAGAATATAGCGGAACCACTGCTGATACCGCTGCAACACATCCGGGTTTTCCTGGAAAATGCGAACTGTGTGCAGCAACAAATCGCCGAAATCGCAGGCGTTCAGAGTGACCAGACGCGCCTGATATTCAGCATACATTTCGGCGCCCATGCTGCCATAGGCGTTGGCGTCGGATGCGGGCACGCGGTCTGGTGTGATGGCGCGGTTTTTCCATCGATCGATGACCGCGGCCAATTGCCGGGCGGGCCAGCGTTTGTCGTCGATATTGTGAGCCTGAATGATCTGCTTCATCAGGCGCAACTGATCGTCGGTGTCCAGAATAGTGAAGCTGAATTTCAGATCGACCAGCTCCGCATGCCGCCGCAGGATCTTCACGCACAGCGAATGGAACGTGCCAAGCCACGGCATACCCTCAATCGCGCCGCCGATCAGATCGCCGATCCGGTTCTTCATCTCGCGCGCGGCCTTGTTGGTGAACGTCACCGCCAGAATTTCGTTTGGGCGCGCTGTTCCGGTCGTCAGCAGATGCGCGATGCGGCAGGTCAGCGCCTTGGTCTTGCCTGTGCCAGCGCCGGCCAGCATCAGAACGGGGCCGTGCAACGCCTCCACCGCCTCACGCTGGGGAGGGTTCAGTCCGTCCAGATAGGGCGTCGGCGCCGATGCGCGCGCCATCTGGCTGAGGCTGGGGCCGTCGTCATAGCCTTCTAAGGCGTCGTCGGAAAAATAGGGATCACTCATGCGGCGCATACTATATCTGGGCGGTCGATAGGGGAAGACATGTTCTCATGATGTTCACAATTCGAACACTGCGCTTTTCGATCGCTTTCCAGCGCCTATATTATACCCTATCGCTACAAAGGAGATTCCAAATGCTCGGACTGTTTCGCAAACCCGCCATGCCCGCCCCCGGCGAGGCCCTTCGCGGCCGGGCAGACCCGATTCCGACCGCTGAGGCGCATTTCATCAATGGCCGCCCGCTTAAGGATGCGCGCGCTCATATGAAGCAGGTGATGTTCGGCATGGGCTGTTTCTGGGGGGTGGAGCGGATGTTCTGGAACCTGCCCGGTGTTTGGGTGACCGCCGTCGGGTACGCTGGCGGCCAGACGCCAAACGCCACTTACCAAGAAGTGTGCACCGGCGGCACAGGTCATAACGAAGTTGTACTGGTGACCTACGATCCGGCTGAGATCAGCTTTGACAAGCTATTGCAGGTGTTTTGGGAAGGCCACGACCCTACGCAGGGTATGCGTCAGGGCAATGACGTCGGAACACAGTACCGCTCAGGCATTTACGCTTATGACGCCGAACAGAAGGCTGCGGCGCAGAGCACGAAAGAAGAATATCAGACGCGCCTTGCGGAGGCTGGCTTCGGTCCGATCACGACCGAGATCATTGACGCACCGACATTCTACTATGCTGAGGATTATCATCAGCAGTACCTGGCGAAGAACCCGTCGGGCTATTGCGGCGTCGGCGGCACGGGCGTGACGTGCCCGATTGGGGTTGGCGTCTAAGCCCCAAAGAGGGCGCCTCGCATAGAAAAACGCCGCCCTGTCATAGGGGCGGCGTTTGCGATTTCAGGTTCGTAGAATACTGTTCAGCGAACCAGTTCTGGGAAGTGAGCTTCGCGGTAGTCGCTTTTCTCAATCATCTCACTGTATAGGGTCGACCGGAAGAGCGCGTCATTGGTGCAGTTCTCTGAACCGTCTGCGCAGGTCGGCAGTGGCGGGTGAAGCATGTAGACATCGACAAACGTCAGCACATCAACCTGATATCCGCCCTGTTCCGCATCGAAAACCATGTTTGAACAATCGACCAGCGGGACGGTGAGCCGACGGCGGTCATTGCCGCTGTTACGATCTACCGGGAATCTGACCGAGTTGTAGTTTGAGAAGTTCTCATTGACGCTCGGTGTGCTGGCAAGGTCATGCGCAGATTGATCCGGGTCAGGCGTGCTGGCTGCGGAAGATGCATCTTCCCCGGTTACGACCAGGGATTGGCCTGCTGCCACGTTACTAACCGCGCCAGTATACGGGTTGAAATAGCTCTGGTCCGTAGCCGCATGTGTCCAATCGAACCGTTCTTCCAGAGAAGCCATGTAGAAGGTCGTCAACGAACGTGACAATCCGCCTGGAAAGTTGAAAGCGACAAAGTGAGAGAAGTAGTTAGACAGATAGTATTCGCTCAGCGCCGTGTAGTTTGTAGCAGAGCCAATATGGGAACCGATTGCACAGTTACCGTATGAAGCAGGGTTGCGAAGGCAGGATGGCAGCATCAGATCGAAGTAGGAAGATGCTGGCGGCGGCGCGTCCTCGTAGTTCAGGCGCGACGAGGTTGGGATGCCAAGGGACAGATTGGCATTTATGGTCGCATCATCAGAACGGACCTGGCCTTTGTAAATGAGCAGGTCGGGCTGGAAATCAACCATTGCTGCTTCGTTGGCGGTCCCGGGCAAGTTCAGGATTTCGTTCAGTGGGTAATCGTACATGTCAAACGCTGTGCTCAGCGCTGTGGTGATCACTTCGGGTTCCGCCTGCACAATCGTGATCTTTTCGCCGACGCAGTGATCGCGCGGCGTGGTGGAGGCCAGATGACACAGCGCCCGGTAGGTGTCCTGCTTGTCGAGCGAGCCGGTCAGCGCGCCGGGGCGAAGTGTGTCGTCGTCACAGATTGCATGAACTGAATCCGGCGACTGCAGCGTAACGTCCGTGCGGCGATAGAGGCGATAGTTTTCAGTGCCGCCGTCATTGTCGGCGATATGAGCGAAACGGACCCCCGTGAACTCATTCATGAACTCGCCCAAGTCCGAATAACTTTTGCGCGATGGCAGGTCGTCAGTCATGTCGGCTTTGCGGCTGCACATCACAAGGTTAGAAAACTCGCCGCAGAATTGGTGTTCGCGGGTCGCAGCGGATACTGTCCGCACGACGTTGGATGCGGCGCTGGGCGATTCAGTGCCTGAGTTGATCAGCTGAATTAGCGTGTTGCGAACCGAACGTTCTTCGGCCACTGCGATGACGTATTTTGCTTGGCTTTCGGCGTTGCTGCGCACGCCGCTTTCGCTTCCGTCAGCGAAGGCGACGTAGACGATGTCGTCCGTGATGCCAGCCATCGACGTCTGCGAACCGCTATCGTCACCCATGTCGCTGAGGAAAATCAGATGCGACACGCCAAAACCTGCCGTTTCGCCAGAACTGAAAACCGCATCGCGCGAAAGGGGTGCGGCCATTGCGTTGCCGTCATTGTCGAGACCGCCAAAGACTGCGTCGACTGCGCGGTCGATTGAACCAGAACGTCGGTCAAGCTCAGCCGCCGCCGCAAGCGCAGCTTGGTCAGTGTAAGATTGCATGATGCTGTGTTCGGAATAGACCCGGCCAAAGTCGAGGACCACGCCAGATGTGCCAAACAGAAGGACCGAAAACATCACCACCTGAGTGGCCATGGAGGCCGAGCGGTCGGTGATGTACCCTTTAAGACACGCCAGAACAGACAAAGTTTACTCCAAATTTTACCTTTGCCCCCGCGAAGAACTTTTACCACCGGTTAACGCAGCTTCCAAGCCACACGTTTCACCATCAAACCTCACACAACGACGCAATCGTTTGAATTTCGTTACCAAACCGGCTTTACGACTGCACAAAGCCGTGAAGATTGCGGTATATCGAATCAATTGGACGCCAGATGACTTCTTACTCCGCGCTTACGACAACATCTTCAAAAGACGCCGCCGAACGCTTGGGCGAGGTCGCTGAAGGCTTGACGCCAGAGCCAATGGGCGTGGGCGTGTTCGAAGTTGAAGACGGCTCTGACCGGTGGGAGGTCGGACTGTATTTCAACGAACCGCCAGATGAAGCCGGGCTTGCGATCGCGGCTGCGATGGCGGGGGCTGCGCCGTTTGCGGTGTCCGAAGTTGGGCCGACCGATTGGGTTGCGCAGGTCAAACGAGAATTGCCGCCCGTGCGCGCCGGGCGGTTCATGGTGCACGGTGCCCATAACCGTGACGCCGCCGAGGTCGCGCGTCATGCGTTGGAGATCGAGGCCGCGATGGCCTTTGGCACTGGCCACCATGGCACGACACGCGGTTGCCTGAAAGCGATTGACCGGCTTGACCGGATCGGCGTGCACCCGTTGCGCATTGCTGACATCGGCTGCGGCACGGGCGTTTTGGCGATGGCGGCGTCGACGCTATGGAAATTGCCGGTCGTCGCCAGCGACCTAGACCCGGTTGCTGTCGATACCGCGCGGGCGAATTTCAGGGCCAATGGATTGGGCCGCGCTGGGCTGTTGTTTTGCGCCCCGGGGTTCAAGTCGGCGGAGATCCGCGCGCGGGGGCCCTATGATTTGATCCTCGCCAATATTTTGGCGCGGCCTCTGTCACGGCTCGCCCCGGACATGGCGGCGAATGCGGCACCAGCTGGCGTCATCGTTCTCTCAGGAATTCTGAACGAGCAGTCGAATGGGGTTGAGGCCGTCTACCAGGGCGCCGGGTTCCGCCGGATGTGGCGCCATATTGATTGCGAATGGACAACGCTGGTCCTCAGAAAAAGATCAGGCCGCCCCTGTTGAGAGGCGGCCTGACGGTCTGTGGCTGATAGATCCCTTAGAGGGGGCAGGGATCAACGAGCGCGACGCGCGATCTCAAGGCTGTAGCTGCCGAGATCTTTTTCACCCAGACCAATGTCTGTCAGCTGACGTGCTGACATGTCGGCCAGTTCCTTGTGGATGCTGTACGCCTGAAAGCGCACGCGCACTTCGTTCAACGCCATCTCTACAATCGAAGTGGCTTTAAGGATGGATTCAGCGCCAAACGGCGCGTTGCGGGTGGTTTCGATCATCGCCATTTTCATGCTCCAAAATTAGAAGCGAGCCTTGTATCTTTGCGGCCCGCTGGTTTCGTCGTGAAGCGCATGTGGGGCCAGCGATCAGCCGCCACAAATGCCCGAATTTCATAACTGTTATGCGCTTTTAGCATGGGTCGAAAATGGAATACTTCGTCCCTCAAAAGCGTCGTTTTTGCGCGTTTTCCTTGTGGCGTGTTCGCGTTTCGTGCTACCGACGAAATCTATAGTGGCAAAGGTGACACAGGTATGCGCGTCATAGGCATTGATCCGGGTCTCAGACACACGGGCTGGGGCGTGATTGAGCGGCGTGAAGGTGGTAGGCTGAGCCACATTGCGAGCGGGGCGATTCACACTTCTACCGGTGATCTGGCGCCCCGCCTTTCCGCGCTGTTTCAGGGGCTGGCCGCTGTTCTGGCGGATCATGCGCCGGATGTCGCGGCGGTGGAGCAGACCTTCGTCAACCGCGATCCTGCGGGCGCGCTGAAATTAGGTCACGCGCGCGCCATGGCGTTGCTTGCGCCGGCTGAGGCCGGGTTGGACGTGCACGAATATGCGCCAAACGCGGTCAAGAAGACCGTGGTCGGCGTTGGCCATGCCGACAAGGCGCAAATCGCCCACATGGTGAAATTACTTCTGCCCGGAGCCGCACCGCGAACGGCGGATGCGGCGGACGCCCTCGCGATTGCGATCTGTCACGCGCAGCATTCCGGCCAGCGCCAGTTGAAGGCGGTGTCATGATTGGCAAGATTTCTGGCCGCGTTGATTACATCGCTGAAGATCACGTGCTGATCGAAACGGTTGGTGTGGGATATGAGATTTACTGTTCCACCCGCACGCTGGCGTCGCTGCCGGGCGTGGGGGAGGTCGCCGCGCTTTACACCCAGATGCTGGTGCGAGAAGACCTGATGCAGCTTTTCGGATTTCCGACCCGAGAAGAACGGGAATGGCATCGCCTCCTCACTTCTGTTCAAGGCGTGGGTGCCAAGGTCGGATTGGCGATTCTTGGCACATTGGGGCCGGCTGGCGCGGCGCGGGCGATCACGCTGGGCGATGCGGCGGCGGTCAAGTCTGCGCCAGGCGTCGGGCCCAAATTGGCGCAGCGGATTGTGCTGGAACTCAAGGGTAAGGCTCCGGCGTTGATGGCGCTTGGCGCTGACGCCGCCGTGGAAGCGGAGGTTGCGGTGATCGAGACTGAACCCGCCACCCCAGCGCGCAAGGCGCCGGCGAAGAAATCAGGAGACAATGCAGCGGCGGCGGCTGCAGCAACCGCGCGCGTCGATGCTTTGTCAGCGCTCGTGAACCTGGGCTATCACGAAGGTGAGGCGGCGACCGCCGTTGCGATGGTGGAGGCTGAAGGCGTGGGCGCCGATACAAACGCCTTGATCAAAGCCGCGCTGAAAGCGCTTGCACGCAATATCTGATCCGGTCCACTGAGCATCCATGACAGACCCGGACCCCACTCTGCGCCCAGACCCCCAACCCGAGGACGCGCCTGAACGCGCGCTGCGGCCGCAATCGCTGAAGGAATTCATTGGCCAACGCGCTGCTCGAGCGAATTTGGAGGTTTTCGCCCAATCTGCCCGGCAACGGGGTGAGGCGATGGATCACCTGTTGTTCTACGGCCCACCGGGTCTGGGCAAGACGACGCTGGCGCAGATCATGTCGCGGGAACTTGGCGTGAATTTCCGCATGACATCCGGCCCGGTGATCGCGCGCGCTGGCGATTTGGCGGCGATCCTGACCAATCTTGAAGAGCGCGATGTCCTTTTCATCGACGAAATTCACCGCCTGAACCCCGCCGTCGAAGAAGTGCTTTATCCCGCGATGGAGGATTTCGAGCTGGACCTAGTGATTGGCGAAGGGCCCGCGGCGCGTACGGTGCGGATCGAATTGCAGCCCTTCACTCTGATTGGCGCGACGACCCGGCTGGGCCTGCTGACAACGCCGCTGCGTGATCGGTTTGGCATTCCGACCCGTCTGGAATTCTACGACGAAGCTGAACTGATCCAGATTGTCGAAAGGGGCGCGCGGCTCCTTAAGGTGCCTGCCGATCCGGATGGCGCGCGCGAGATTGCGCGTCGGTCGCGCGGTACGCCCCGCGTTGCGGGTCGCCTGCTGCGCCGGGTGATCGACTTTGCGCTGGTTGAAGGCGACGGACTGGTCACGCGTGAGATTGCGGATATGGCGCTGACCCGCCTCGGCGTGGATAATCTGGGCCTCGACGGTGCCGATCTTCGGTATCTGACGATAATCGCCGAAAACTATGGCGGCGGGCCGGTTGGCATTGAAACTATTGCTGCTGCTATGTCCGAAGCCCGCGATGCGGTGGAAGAGGTGATCGAACCCTTTCTTTTGCAACAAGGGCTGATCCAGCGCACGCCGCGCGGGAGGATGTTGGCCCGCAAGGCGTGGTCTCATCTGGGGCTGACGGCGCCGCGCGCGCCCGATCAGCAGACGCTGTTTGATGACTGATTATCAGATCCGCGAAGGCCTTCCTTCGGTCGCAGTGTATCAGGCGATCCGGGCGGAAACAGGCTGGCCGCCATTCACTGATCAGATCGTGTGGAATGCGCTGGCAGGTTCGCAGTTCGGGTTCGTCGCGATCGAAGGCGATCAGGCCATCGGATTTGCTCGCGTCACCGGGGATGGGGCGACCGTGTTCTACATTGAGGATCTGATCGTCGCGAAAGCGCATCGGGGCAAGGGCGTCGGCGGCGCGATCTTGCAGGCACTGGTTCGCAAAATTGAACGCCTCGCGCCGCCGGGGGCGATGATTTCGCTTCTTGTGGCGGACGGCACTGACCCGTTTTACGCCGCCAACGGCTTTACCCGCCGACCCGGACCGGGCTATGGCCCCGCCATGATGCGCACGGTTGGCCAGACCGGCCCCAAGCACTAGGAGCAGTAATGAACCCTACCGCGAACCGCATTCAGCGCCTTTTTGGCGGCGACAACTTCAAATTCGCTAGGTGGAGCGGATCAATCAGCCCCGTGGTGGTGGGGCTTGATGACAAGGGCACTCAGCTGTTCGAAGAGGCGATTGGCGCCATTGCGGAGGTCGCGGGCCTGAAGATTGATGAGATCGACCCTGAAATGGGCGCGAACATGATGGTCTATGTCATGGGCGACTGGGCGCACGCGAAACAGGCGCCAAACCTGCCGACCTTCCTGCCTGATCTGCCTGCCCTGATCGACCGGTTGAACCAGGCGAACGCCAACCGATATCGCGTCTTTGCGTTCGACGACGCTGGGGCGATCCGCGCCTCTATCACGCTTCTGCGCTATGACGAACAGATGCAGGAAGCGCCAGTGGACTATATTTCGCTGACCGAGGCTGTGTTGGCCACGCTTGTCTTTGATGAGCGCGGCGTCGCCGAGGATCGCCCAGTGATCATGGCGAAATTTGAAGATGATGATTACGCCCGCGCGGTGCTGTCGCCCTGGCATGCGAAACTGCTGAAAGCGGCGTATGACCCGACCATACCTGCGGCCTCGGGTGAGACGTCGCTGGCGATGCGGCTGGCGGCGCGGGTTGGTGACGAGGACGAAACCGACGAGGATGATTATGACGCATGAGGCGCGCTATCGTGTCCATTACGAAGACACCGATATGGCCGGCGTCGTCTACTACGCCAATTATCTCAAGTTCATCGAACGTGGCCGGTCCGAAGCGCTACGCGAGGCGGGTGTTGATCAGCGGGTGATGCTAGCCGCCGATATCGTCTTTGTCGTCAAAAGCCTGAAAGCCGACTACATTGCCCCGGGCAAGTATTATGACCTGCTGACCGTGCACACGGATTTGCTGGCGATTAAGGGTGCCAGTGCGACGCTAAGCCAGTCTGTGACTTGTGAAGGCGTGAAACTTTTCGAAGCAGAAGTGCGCATTGCGTGCATGTCGACGGCTGGAAAGCCGGTCAGATTGCCTGAAATCGCGGCAAAGGCCCTCACATCGCTTTGATTAGTGCGCCTTTGCATTGACGAAGCCAGCACGAATCCCGATCTATCGCCCATATTTCGACGCAAAACGCGTGCAGATTGCGCGTAATCAGATAAGCAGGCCAGTGAACCGGCAAGAAAGAGGCGAGTGATGGAGACCGAAGTACTGGCGGCGGCTGGCGCAACGGCTGCGGACGTGGACTTTTCACTGACCGCGCTGTTCCTGCGCGCGACCATCACCGTTCAGATTGTGATGATCATGCTGATCATCGCGTCATTCTGGTCGTGGGCGATCATTATCGACAAGCTGGTGGCCTTTCGCCGTCAGCGCCGCGACACCCAGATGTTTGAAGAAGCGTTCTGGTCCGGCCAGCCGCTCGATCGGCTGTATGACCGTGTGTCCAAGGGGCCAAGATCTGCAATCGAAAGGGTGTTTGTCGCCGGCATGGTGGAATGGCGGCGATCCTTTGCGCGGACCGGCCAGATGACGGCGGGCGCCAATCAGCGTATCGAACGCGCGCTGAACGTGGCGATCGCGCGTGAAGACGACAAGATCCAGTCTCGGCTGTCCTTCCTCGCCACAGTAGGATCGATCTCTCCGTTCGTTGGCTTGTTCGGCACGGTGTGGGGCATCAAGAACGCATTCGAGGAAATCGCAATTCAGCAGAACACCAATCTTGCCACTGTTGCGCCCGGCATCGCCGAAGCGCTGGTCGCAACTGCCCTGGGCCTGCTAGCCGCGATCCCGGCTGTGATCTTCTTCAACAAGCTGAACGCCGACGCTAACCGCCTGGTTGGAGCGCTTGAGAATTTTGCGGACGAATTTGGCGTGATCCTGTCGCGCCAATCTGACGGCAAGGCGGCCTGAGATGGGCACCCAGTTACAGGCGGGCGAAGGAGGACGGGGCAAGGGGCGGCGCCGGCGTTCAAGCGCGCCTATGTCAGAGATCAACGTCACGCCTTTCGTCGACGTGATGCTGGTTTTGCTGATCATCTTCATGGTCGCAGCCCCCCTTCTGACCGTTGGCGTGCCGCTAGATTTGCCAGAAACTGAAGCGCGCGCTCTACCGGCTGAAGAAGAGGCGCCCTTGACCATCAACCTGGCGTCCGACGGCCAGATCTATCTGCAGAAAACACCGATCCCATTTGGCGAACTGGCCCTGCGCCTTCCCGCCATCGCGGAAGAACGCGCAGATGGTCGGGTCTATCTTCGCGCTGACGCAGCGCTCGACTATGGCCGCGTCGCGGAGGTTATGGGCCTTCTAAACAAAACCGGGTTCAACTCCATCGCCCTGGTCACTGACGGGATCGTCCCGACCCCGGGTGAGGAGCAATAGGTGAAAATCGGCGCCAGCATATCAGGCGGCGCCCATGCGGTGCTGATCGGACTTGCGATCTTCAGTGGCGAAATATTCGCGAGCGATGTAACGCGACCGATCAATATTGCTGAAGTTGAGTTGATGAGTGGGCCTGAGTTTGAGGCCGCGCAGTCAACCTCGCCCGAATTCAACGCGGATCAGCCCGCGTCGCTGAGATCGCCGGAGACCTCGGAAGAAATTGCCGACGTCAAACTGGCCGAAACTGACGCGGCCCCGTCTACGCTACATGCGCCTGAGGCACCGGATGCGCCGCAGCAGGGCGAGGCTGTGCAGCCGCTGGAAGAGCCCGCCGATGTTGCGATTGCGGAAATTGGCGCTCAGCCCGCCGCGCCACTCGCACCCGAGGGCGACATCCTGATTGCAGCGGTTGAGCCAACGCCCGACCTGGCGCCTGTCACCGAAACGCCGATCGCCGCGTCGCCTGCACCTTCGTCGCGCCCCCGCGCGCCTGACATCGACACGTCATCTCCGGTCGAAGCGCCAGAACCAGTGGTCACTGCAGTCGCAGCCCCGACGGCCGCACCCGCGCCGGTGGAAGAGCCTGAAGTCTCGCCGCCGGAACCTGAGCCTGAGCCACAGGTCGCGCAGGCCCCGGCGGTCAGCGCGCCGACAACGCTGTCCGCACCGCAGGTCGACACTTCGGCGCCAGAGCCGGAGCCAGAGCCCGAAGACCCCCCCGCGGAGGAAGAGGTCGCGACCCTGAACGATCCCGACATCCCGGTGCCCAAGGTCGCGCCGCCTCCGCCGCGCAAGCCCACGAATATAGCGGAGGCGAAGCGCGCTGAACGTCTAGCGCGCCAGGCGCAGGAACAGGCTGAAACCGGCGCGACCCAGAGCGCCGCCGCGCCGACGTCCACCGGCACCAGTCAAACCGTGGGCCGGGTTTCGTTCCGCGACCGCGAGGCGCTGCGCGTCGGCATCCGCGGCCAATTCAACCCGCCGCAGGGACTGCGCAACGCCGATCAGTTGGCTGTCACCATTCGGGTTGAACTGAGCCAGGACGGTAAAATTGTCGGCCGACCCGAGGTTCGTCGCCCCAGCGGTCGGCTGGATGCCCAGCACAACGCTTTGATGCGGGCTGGTGTGCGTGCGCTGCAGAAATCGGCGGCGAAGGGGGTATTTGCTCGCCTCCCAAAGGATAAATACGCTAGATGGCGCCGTATCGACGTCACGTTCACGCCCAAGGAGATCCGATTCCTATGATCCGGACCGTCACCTCTGCGCTGGTTGCGCTTTTCATGACCATGTTCATCGCCTCGCTCGCCGCGGCGCAAACGGATGATGGGGCGCTGGAAATCACCGTGTCCGGCGGTGAATTCAAGCCGATCTCTGTCGCCTCGCCGGTGTTCTTTTCTGACGGCGGCGAAGCTGCCAACCTGGCGGCCCAGATCCGCCAGGTCGCGTTGGACGATCTGATCGGTTCAGGCCTGTTCCACGCCATCGATCAGACTGCCTACATCGAACAGATGACGGATTTCGATGTGGAGCCAACCTATGCTGACTGGCAGGCGATCAATGCTGACGCCCTATTTACCGGCCATGCGCGGATAGAACCGGACGGTCGTGTTCTGGTCAAATTCCGTTTGTTCGACCCGTTCAGCGGCGGGCAGGTCGAAGGTCTGCAGTTCTTTTCCGACCCTGCCGATTGGCGTCGGATCGGGCACAAGATCGCGGACGCTGTCTATTCGAACATGACTGGCGAAGGCGGCTATTTCGACAGCCGCATCGTCTATGTCGACGAACAGGGCCCAAAAGGAAACCGGCAAAAGCGTCTGGCGATCATGGACCAGGATGGCGAAAATGTTCGCTTCCTCACAAATGGCGGTGATCTGGTTCTGACGCCACGGTTTTCGCCCAAGGATCAGGAAATCCTCTACATCTCCTACGAACGGGGTCAGCCGCAGATTTTCCTCTACAATCTGGAAACTCAGCAGCGCGAGGTTCTGGGCAACTTCCCGGAGATGAGCTTCGCCCCCCGCTTTTCCCCTAATGGCCGCCAGGTGCTGCTGTCGCTGGCGCAGGGCGGAAATACCGACATCTGGGTGATGGAGCTTGCCACGCGCAAGATGCGCCGCCTGACGCAGAGCCCGGGGATCGAAACCGCCGCATCCTTCAGCCCTGATGGCCAGCAGATCGTATTTGAAAGTGATCGCGGCGGTGGGCAGCAGATCTATGTGATGAGCGCGCTTGGCGGCTCACCCCAGCGCATCAGTTTTGGCGAAGGGCGCTATGGCACCCCGGTCTGGTCGCCACGCGGCGACATGATTGCTTTCACCAAGGCGTCGGGGGGGCAGTTTCAGGTTGGTGTGATGCGCACTGATGGGTCTGAGGAACGCATTCTGGACGCCAGCTTTCTGTCTGAAGGTCCGACATGGGCGCCAAATGGTCGTGTGATCTCATTCTTTCGTGAGACACCCGGCGCAAATGGTCGCCCATCGCTCTGGAGTGTGGACATTACAGGTAGAAACCTGAAACGGTTGAAAACGGCGAACGCGGGTTCCGACCCGGCATGGTCGCCGCTGCTGCCATAGGTGCCACCCAGGCGCACGAGCGGCGAATGCCGTAGTTGAAGATGCGCGTCGATCCCTGGGGGTTGGCGTGTCGGGGCGAATAAACTGATGGCCGGATGGTCGTCGCCAAATAAAACGAGGCTGGAGATAGCGAAATGATATCCATGTTCAAATTCCTGATTGCTGCGGGCGCCGTATTGGCGGTCGCCGCCTGTTCCGAAGAACCCGCATCGCCCGAAGCGGCGGCGGCAAGCACAACTGGCGGCCAGACCGCATCGGTGGATCCATCCACGGTGCAGTACTTCCAGCAGACGGTTGGCGATCGGGTGTTCTTTGCAACCAACGCATCGACCGTTTCGCCCCGTGCGCGTCAGACCCTGCAGCGCCAGGCGCAGTGGCTTGCTGCGAACCCGGCGGCAAACGCGCAGATCGAAGGTCACGCCGACGAACGGGGCACGCGTGAATTCAACCTGGCGCTGGGCGCACGCCGCGCCGAAGCCGTGCGCCAGTTCCTGGTTAGCCAGGGCGTCGCCGCAGGCCGTTTGACCACCATTTCATTCGGCAAGGAACGCCCCGCCGCCCCTTGTTCCTCTGAAACTTGCTGGTCGCAGAACCGCCGCGGTGTGACCGTGCTGGCCGGCGCACCAACCAGCTGATCTGGGGCAGCCCATGTTGGCTGGCCAATTGGTTTGATATAAACAGGCAGGGGGGCGCTGGCCCCCCTGTCGCGTTCTGGTGAACGCCCACCACTTCGCCGAGGGAGATCCGCCCATGACCCGTCTTGCCAAGGCTTTGGCCCTGACAGCATCACTGATGGCGTCGTTCGCAGCAGCGCCCGCGATGTCGCAGGCCGTCGATTATTACGACTTTCGTCAGTTGGAAAAACGGCTGGAGGCTGCTCAGCAAGAAATGAACCGTCTGTCCAACGCAGTGTCAGGCGGCGACTTTCTGCAGCGCTTTGACACGCTCAGCGCCGAAATCGCCCGTCTGACGAACGACTTGGAAAAGCTGCAGTTCCGTGTGCGGAAGCATGAAGAGGAAGCCAAGCGCAAGTTTGAAGATCTGGAATACCGGATCATTGAACTTGAGGGCGGTGATCCGTCGATCCTTTTCGAGGATGAAAGCGCCGCGCCGCAGCAGGAAGGCTCGCTCACCGCGCCAACGGTGCCTGAGCAACCTGCAAGCGTTGGTACGCTGGGCGTGTTGACGACCGACGTGGGCGGCCAGACGATTGCGGCGACGCCGCCGAGCGACGAACAGGCCGCCTTTGACGCAGGCGTCAACGCGGCGCAATCGGGCCGAACCGCTGAGGCGAAGAACCTTCTGGGAGGGTTCGTAACGCGCTATCCCGATAGCCCGCTGGCGGGCGAGGCGTATCACTGGCTGGGCGAAAGCTATTTCAGCGGCGGCGATTACCAGTCCGCCGCCAGTCGGTTCCTGGACGCCGCCACGCTGTACCCGGCCAGCGCGAAGGCGCCGCAAAGCTTGGTTCGACTTGGCACGACCCTGTCGATTCTTGGCCAAACGCAGGTCGCTTGCTCAACCTTGCGCGAAGTGCGCCAACGCTATCCCGGCGCGGCCAACGCAGTTCGTGACGCCGACGCCGAGGCGCAGCGCGTAGGCTGCGGCTAACATCGTGAGGTCCGACCCCGCCGAACTTGTTGGCGCTGAACTGACGCGCCTGAATGATGGCGGCGCGCTAGGTGTCGCAGTTTCTGGCGGCGGTGACAGCACCGCCCTTTTTCTGATAGCGGCCGATTGGGCGCGGCAGAACGGCTTGGAAGTCCGTGCGGCAACGGTCGATCATGGCCTCAGGCCCGAAAGCGGGGCGGAGGCTGCGGGTGTCGCGGCGCTCTGCGCTCGGATGGGCGTCGCGCATGAAACACTGTCTTGGACCGATTGGGATGGCGGCGGCAACCTTCAGGCGGCAGCGCGGGATGCCCGGCGGCGATTACTGGCGGACTGGGCCGAGGGCGCGGGCCTTGGCGGTGTGTTGCTGGGCCATACGATGGACGATCAGGCCGAGACGGTGCTGATGCGCCTTGGCCGCGGATCAGGCGTAGATGGCCTTTCGGGTATGCGTCCCTTAATCGAGTCAGGCGGTGTCCGCTGGCTGCGCCCCATGCTGGGTGCCCGTCGGTCGGATCTTCGCGCCTGGCTGGTCGCAAAGGGCGAAGAATGGGTCGATGATCCGTCGAACGAAGATGAAAGGTTCGCCCGGATCCGCTCCCGCCGCGCGTTGGAAAATCTCGGCGACATTGGTGTGGATGCGCCCGGGCTGGCCGCCACGGCGGATCGATTGAATGACGCGCGTCAGGCGTTGGATCACGCGGCGGGGGCTCTCGCAGCTGATTCGGCAAACTGGGGCCGCTGCGGAGAGCTGTATCTTTCACTGCCAAAACTGCGTGCCGCGCCGGTGGAACTGCGCCGCCGATTGCTGCGTGCCGGATTGATCAGTGCCTCAGGCGCGGAATATGGCCCGAGGGCGGACGCGGAACAGAAACTCATGTCGGCTATGCTATCGCTGAAGCTTGGCGGCGGGCGGAGTCTGCATGGCTGTCTTATCCGGCCTATGGGCGCAGACCGCGTCGTGATCACGCGCGAGGCGTCGGCCGTTGGCGCAGATCGCGGCGGTCTTTGGGATGGCCGCTTTGAAATCGCGCAAACCGCCCCGACGGATGGGGCGACATTGGGCCCTGTGGGCGAGATGGGCGCGGCCAAACTGGCTATGCTGGCGGCGAATGGCGATTGGACGGCCCCGCCGGATTGGCTGGCGGCGCCGCGGTCGGCGCGGCTGACAACGCCGGCGCTGTGGCGCGGGGAGGCGCTTATTGCGGCGCCTGTTGCGGCCTATGGCGACGCGCTGACCGCCCGTTTCGCAACGCCCCGCAGTTGGTGGGCCAGTGGCGCGCCCGCGACGCTTTGAGCCGCCTTTCGGCTGCATTGAAACATTGAATACCGTTGTCGCGCCATTAAGTATGCTGAGATAACTTCTTCCGAATATGACCGAATCAAGGAACTTCCTTAGTGGGTAACGCCAAAAACTTCGCTTTCTGGGCCGTCGCGATCCTCCTGATCGTCGCTTTGTTCAATGTGTTTCAGGGCGGCGGCGGCCGTTCCGCGGGAACTGAGATCGCTTTCTCCGAATTTCTGACCCAGGTTGAAAACAACGAGGTCGCCGAGGTTGCGATTGATGGCGAGCGTATCGTTGGCCGCACAAATTCAGGTCAGGCCTTTACGACATATCAGCCACTGGGCGCTGACATCATTCAGGACCTCCGCACCGGCGGTGTCGTCGTGAATGTGGAACCACAGCAGCAGGGCGGATTGCTCAGCACGCTCGGGTTCTGGCTGCCCATGCTGATCATTTTTGGCATCTGGATCTTCTTCCTGAACCGCATGCAGGGCGGTGGCCGCGGCGGCGCGATGGGTTTTGGCAAGTCCAAGGCCAAGCTGCTGACCGAAAAGCAGGGCAAGGTGACTTTCGATGATGTTGCCGGCATCGACGAAGCCAAGGAAGAGTTGGAAGAGATCGTTGAATTTCTGAAAGACCCGCAGAAATATTCCCGTCTTGGCGGTAAGATCCCCAAAGGCGCGCTACTGGTTGGCCCTCCGGGCACCGGTAAAACCTTGCTGGCCAGGGCTATCGCGGGTGAGGCGGGCGTGCCGTTCTTCACTATTTCTGGTTCTGACTTTGTTGAAATGTTCGTCGGCGTCGGCGCATCCCGCGTGCGCGACATGTTCGAGCAGGCGAAAAAGAACGCCCCGTGCATCGTCTTTATTGACGAGATTGATGCTGTCGGCCGTCATCGTGGCGCCGGTTATGGCGGCGGTAATGACGAGCGTGAGCAGACGTTGAACCAGCTGCTGGTCGAAATGGACGGGTTTGAGGCGAATGAAGGCGTGATCCTGATCGCAGCCACCAACCGCCCGGACGTACTGGACCCCGCACTGCTGCGACCTGGCCGCTTTGACCGCCAGGTTACCGTCAACAACCCTGATGTCATGGGGCGTGAGAAAATCCTCATGGTGCACGCGCGCCAGGTGCCGCTGGCACCGGATGTGGACCTGAAAATCATCGCCCGCGGTACGCCTGGCTTTTCTGGAGCCGACATTGCGAACCTTGTCAACGAAAGCGCTCTGATGGCGGCGCGTGCGGGCAAGCGGCTTGTGACGATGGAAGACTTCGAAAAGGCCAAGGACAAGGTGATGATGGGGGCAGAACGTCGCTCCATGGTCATGACCGAGGAAGAAAAGGCCCTGACCGCCTATCACGAAGCCGGTCACGCCATTGTCGGCCTGCATGTGCCGGAACATGATCCGATCCATAAGGCCACGATTATTCCGCGCGGCCGCGCTTTGGGTCTGGTGATGAGCTTGCCGGAACGCGACCAATATTCTGTGACTAAGAAGAAATACACGTCGAAAATCGCCATGGCGATGGGCGGTAAGGTGGCGGAAGAGCTGAAGTTTGGCCCTGAAAACGTCACTTCAGGCGCGGCGTCTGACATCCAGCAAGTGTCCAAGATTGCACGTGCGATGGTCACGCAGTTTGGTTTCTCAGATAAACTCGGTCACATTGATTACGCCGACCAGAACGAAAGCTATCTTGGCGCCTATGGCGGCAATGTACGCATCTCCGGCCAGACGCAGCGAGTGATCGAAGAAGAAGTTCGCCACATCATCGATACTGGATATGAGACCGCCAAGCGCATCCTTACCGAACATAATGAGGAATGGGAACGCCTGGCGCAGGGTCTGTTGGAATATGAAACGCTAACCGGCGCTGAAATTGGCAAGGTCATCAATGGCGAGCAGCTTGACCGTTCGGAAGATGGCGGTTCACCGCCACCGTCTGGTAACAAGCCGCGTCTTTCTTCGGTGCCCAAAACCGGGCGAAACCGGGGTGGTGAAAGCGATGACGGGGCGGCCCCGCAGCCTACCTGATGACTTCGGATGTCTTAGGCGACTGGAATGTCGCCGCGTATGAGGCGTTCCATGATTTGAGATTGAGACCCGCGCTGGACCTTCTGGTGCGGGTTTCGTCTTTGCCGCCTGGCGACATCATTGATCTTGGTTGCGGCGCAGGCGCCGCCGGACCCGCGCTGCGAACGCGATTTCCAGATTGGCATCTGGTAGGGGTGGATGCATCGCCGGACATGCTCGAGAAGGCCCAGGATCGCGGCCTCTATGATGATCTTCAAATGGCTGACATCGCAGATTGGTCACCTGCGACCGCCCCGGCACTAATCTTATCAAACGCGGCGCTGCACTGGTTAGCGGGTCACCAAACACTGATCCCCCGCCTTTACGCCATGATCGCGCCCGGTGGCGCGCTTGCGGTGCAGATGCCAGACCAATTGCGCCGCCCTTCGCATCAAACGCTGATCGCAGCCGCCGTGAAAACCCGCCCTGATCTGTTTGCCGACTGGACGCCGTTCCCCGGCCCGCTTGATCCCTCGGATTATACTGCGTTGATGGAAAGTGCTGCGGTTGAGCTGTGGTCCACCGAATACCACCAGCGCATCGCCGCTGCGCCGGATGGCGCGCATCCGGTGCGCCGGTTTTCATCCTCCACCGCCGGTGCGCCTGTCCTCGCGCGGCTAAGCGCGGAGGAGGCGAAGGCGTTCTGCGCCGCATGGGATGCTGGGCTCGACCAAGCCTATCCGCGCTTGCCCGACGGCGGTGCCTGGTTCCCGTTTCGCCGCCTTTTCTTTGTCGCCCGCAAACCTGCCTGACGCCGGGCGAGCGGTTCACAGGCAGCTAGTCAGCGCATAATCCTTGCAAAACAAATAGGATGGAGTGACGCTATGGACTTGGGGTTAGAGGGTAAGATCGCATTGATCACCGGTGGCAGCGACGGGCTTGGCCTGGCGACCGCAAAGCGTCTTACAGGTGAGGGCGCTAAGGTAGTCATATGCGGGCGCAGGTCCGACCGCTTGGCTGAGGCGGCGGCTGAGGCGGCGGCGGCTGGCGGCGACGTTTTTCCACATTCAGCTGACGTCACCAGCGCCGCGGATTGCGAAGCGTTGATCGCCGCCACCATCACGCAGTTCGGCGGCTTAGACATTTTGGTGAACAACGCCGGCGCCTCCGCCGCCTTTGGGCTAGAGGCGTTGGATGATGCGGCATGGCAGGCGGACTTCGACCTTAAAGTCATGGCCTCAGCCCGCTTGTGTCGTTTGGCGATCCCGCATCTGAAGGCAGGTGGCGGCGGCGTGATCATCAATGCGGCGATCAGCGGGGGCAAGGCGCCTGCTGCGCAGGCGTTGCCGACGACAGTGATGCGGGCCGCGGGGCTGAATCTGACGAAATCACTGTCAGCGGAATATGCGGTGGACCAGATCCGTGTGAATGCGGTTTGCATTGGCCTGATCAAAAGCGCCCAATGGAACAGGCGCGCAGGCGATCGCCCGGTGAGCGACCTTTACGCCGATATGGCCAAACGCATCCCCCTTGGCCGCGTTGGCGAGGCGGAGGAGTACGCCGACCTAGTCACCTTCCTGTCCTCGGATCGCGCGCGATATATCACAGGAACGGCTGTCAACCTCGACGGGGGGATGTGCTCGACACTTTGATGCAGCGCCTTAGCCGCGCGCTGCGCGCCGGGCCTCCAAGATATTTCGGGGCCCGGGATAGCCGCGTTGATATCCGGCGCTGATCGCCTTGGCAGCTGCCTGCCAGTGCGCCTCCGGCTGGCGGTTGGACACACGATCAGGTGTTTCCACTTCGTCAAAGCCGCAAGCGCGCAAATACGCGTATTGGTCAGAAATCACCGGCCCGCTTGCGCGCAGCTGGCCACGATACCCAAGCGCCCTTAGCCGCCGGGCCAGCGAAAACCCCCGCCCGTCAGCGAAGGATGGGAAATCGATCACAAAGAGCGAAACCCGATCAAACCACGTCGCCGCTTCGCGCCCCTCCACATCATTCGCGAGGTGGAGGCCAAGCGTGGAGGGATCAGTCCCCGCAAGCTCAGCGCTGCGCGCTGTTGCATCATCAAACGCCAGGATTGACCGCGCCGCCAAGGGCGCACCCGCATCGATGCGGGTCCAGACATCATCGCGCGGTCCATTGTCATCACGCAGCGGCATAGAGCGTCTCCTTGAATGCAGACATGCCGATCCGGCGATAGGTTTGCAGGAAGGTCTCGCCGACCTCTCGCCGTTCCAGATAGGTGTCGATCAACGTTTCAATTGCGCTGACGACATCTTCGTAGGCAAAGCCAGGGCCAACCCATTCGCCGATCGCTGCAGTTTCGGTTGAATCGCCGCCCAACGTGATCTGATAGCTTTCGACCCCCGCCTTATCGAGACCGAGGATGCCGATATGGCCGATGTGATGATGCCCGCAAGCGTTGATGCAGCCCGATATCTTGATTGACAGCGGCCCAATCTTTTCCTGTAACGCCGGGTCGGCGAAGTGTTTTGCAATGTTCTGTGCGACGGGGATTGATCGGGCCGTCGCCAGACTGCAGTAGTCCAGTCCCGGGCAAGCGATGATGTCGGTCACCAGACCTTTGTTCGGCGCGTCCAATCCTTGCGATTTCAGCTTGGTCCAAACGGTGTAGAGCGCATCTTTGCGGACATGCGGCAACACGATGTTCTGTTCGTGAGTGACCCGCAATTCATCCATCGAATGCGCCTCGGCCACAGCCGCCATCAGGCGCATCTGCTCTGACGTCGCATCGCCGGGCGCGCCACCGATGGGTTTCAGAGAGATCGTCGCAATGGCGTAGCCCGGTTCGCGGTGCGGATGCACGTTGCGCGCGACCCAAGCGGCAAAGGCGGGATCTTCCTGCTTCATCCGCTCCAACAGCACGCTGTCATCCGCCAGCGGCTCGTAGGTAGGCGGAGTGAAATAGGCGGCGATGCGGGCGTATTCTTCGGCGTCCAGCGCCGGGGATTTATCGATGGCGGCGAATTCTTCCTCCACCCGCGCAGCGTAGTTTTCGATGCCCAGCTCATGCACTAGGATCTTGATCCGCGCCTTGTACTTATTATCCCGCCGACCATAGAGGTTATAGACGCGCAGCGCCGCCTCCAGATATGGCAGCAGGTCCGCTTTGGGCAGAAACTCTCGCAAGACCTTGCCGATCATTGGCGTGCGTCCCAGCCCGCCGCCGACGAGGATCTTGTAGCCAGCTTCACCAGCCTCGTTCCTGACGATCTGCACGCCGATATCATGCACCTTGATCGCGGCGCGATCCTCCTCCGTTGCAGAAAGGGCAATCTTGAACTTGCGTCCCAGGAAGGTGAATTCGGGGTGTAGCGACGACCACTGGCGGATCATCTCGCCCGTGATGCGGGGGTCTTCAATCTCATCGGGCGCCGCGCCTGCAAACGGATCAGAGGTCGTGTTGCGGATGCAATTGCCCGAGCTTTGGATCGCATGCATTTCAACCGCAGCCAGATCATCGAGGATGTCGGGCACGTCTTTCAGCTTTGGCCAGTTGAACTGGATGTTCTGTCGCGTGGTGAAGTGGCCGTACCCGCGGTCGTACTTTTCAGCAATCATCGCCAATGTGCGCATCTGCTCGCCATGCATTGCGCCATAAGGGATTGCGAGGCGAAGCATATAGGCATGAAGCTGCAGATAGAGGCCATTCATCAGGCGCAGCGGGCGGAATTCTTCCTCTGTCAGCGCGCCAGTTAGACGGCGTTGAACCTGATCGCGAAACTGGTCCGCACGTTCGCGCACGAACGCTGCGTCGAATTCGTCATAGCGGTACATGGGGGCTTCCTTTGAACCGGCGGATCAGGCCGCTTGGCGCTGATCATGTTCGGCGATGTAGGCGAAGGTTGGCGCACGGTCGGCGCGGATGGCTTCGCGGCGCACGATAGGCGCGATGGTGGCGGTGTCGATTTCGACAAGGTAGGGGCCAACAACCTCCGCCTCAAACACCGCACTGGTCGACGCCATCTCAAGGATGGTTGTCGCGTCCTTGGCTGTCGCGATGACTTCGGCTTTTTCGATGTTGCGGGACCATTCCTTGCCGGTCCACCAGACAGCGTCGCCTTCGAGCAGATGATTGGCGGTGAGGACAGAGGGGATGAATGCCTTGGCCATGATAAGTCTCCTTCAGGCGACGTTAAGATGGGGGTCGATATCTGCGGTTTCCGGCGCAGTCGCGCCGAGCCGGTTGATGACTGCGGTTGCGGCGCGGGTCGCCTCGGCGTACCCCGCTGCGATGATCGGGGGGCGGCTGGGCGATGGCACGGCGTCGCCGATAACGAAAATACCAGGCGTTTCTGTCTCGCCAGTGGCGGGATTGGCGATTGCGCCGAGGCCGGTCACAGGTTCCGCCACATACTCAAGCCCAGCCTTTACGAGTAGCAGATCGATGTCGTGCGCCTGGCGGCGGCCGTTCACTGACACTTCAATCTTCGAAAGCCGGTCATCGGTCGCCTGAACCCGCGCAAGTGCGCCGTTAATGACTGAGAGCCGGTTCTGCGTCGCGGAGCGGGCCAAATCCGTGATGCGCCGCTGTTCTGTGCGCAGCGGTATGGAGTGGATCAAAGATTCGCTCGTCGCTTCCGTCGCCGCTTTCAGCGCGAGATCGATTGCCGCCTGGCCTTCGTCGACCACCGCAACCTTGCGCCCCGCAGCCGCAAAGCTGTCTGATGCAAAGGATATGTCTTTCGCCGCGCTGGCCGCGCCTTCGACCGTCAGCGATCGCGGCCTCAATGCGCCTGCGCCGCCTGCATAGATTACCGCTGCGCCGGTGATGGTCTCACCCGTGTCGGTTTCTACGTTGAACCCGCTTTCCAGCGAGCCCCAGACCGATTTGGCGCGCCGCGATGTCAGGATTAGCGGGTCGTAGCGCGTCAGCCGGGCTTTCAGGTCACTGGTCAGCTCACGCGCCGTCACTGGGGCGGGCTCAGGCGCATCATGGATCGCGCCCTTTGGATACAGCGCGGCGCATTGCCCGCCTGTAAAAGGCGCAGCCTCCACCATCACGGGTCTGTACCAGGCCTGACCAATTTGCAGCGCGGCGCGCAGGCCGACCGAGCCAGCGCCGATGATAATCATAGGGGACGCGAAAGACTGCATGATCGCTCGTTCCTTTTCTCAGTGGTGCGTCGTGTGCTCACTGAAGTAGACACCTATTGTGTGATATTCATTTAATTACACATGATTATGCAATCAAAAAATTATTTACATATATACAAAGTTAAATATCCAGTATTGCCCTGAGGGGCTTGGTGGGATACCCGCAAGATGCACCCCTTGAAGGACGAATTCGCATGCGAGATTTCCTGCTCAGGCCGATCTGTGACGCAACAGGCGGCACCGATGGCGCTGCTTTGGCGGGTGGTCCGGTCACGTTCAAACGCGTGGAAATGCTGGGCTATGATCGGTCCTCGCGGAATCTGCCGCTCAAGTCTTTGTCCCCCGACGCGCTGTCCGGCTTTTCTCGGGTTCGGCCACCTGTTCTGGGTGTCTCAACGGACTACCCGCGCATCATGGGCGTTCTGAACATCACGCCTGACAGCTTTTCGGACGGGGGAGCGGACAGCAGCGTTTCGGACGCTGTTGCACGGGGGGTGAAGCTGGTTGAGGACGGCGCTGATTTTCTAGATATCGGCGGCGAATCGACACGGCCTGGGGCTGAGCCGGTGTCGGTGGCCGAGGAACAGGACCGCGTGTTGCCTGTAATTGAAGGTCTTCTTGCAGCTGGGGTGGAGGTGCCGATATCGATTGACACGCGTAACGCCGCGGCCGCCCGGGCGGCGTTTGCGGCGGGTGCGCGCTTGTTCAACGATGTCTCCGCTCTAAGCCATGACCCGGACAGTCTGACCTTTGCGGCGCAAAGCGGCGCGACGGTCTGCCTGATGCATGCGCTGGGTGACCCAAGGACAATGCAGGATGATCCGACCTACCGCCATGTCCTGATCGACATCTTCGCCTATCTGGAGGAACGGGTGGCTGCCTGCCTGAACGCTGGGATCAGCCGCGACCGGATCATTATCGACCCTGGTTTGGGGTTTGGCAAAACTCTGCGCCACAACGTCAACATTCTGGCGGGTTTGTCGGCTTTCCAGGGCCTTGGGGTTCCGGTGCTGATCGGAGCGTCGCGCAAGGGCTTTATTGGCAAGCTTTCTGGCGAAGCGGTTGCCGCCAACCGGGTGCCTGGATCCGTCGCTGCGGCGCTGATCGCCGCCGGGCAGGGCGCACAGATCATACGGGCGCATGATGTGGCTGAGACGCGCCAGGCGCTGACGGTCTGGACGGCGGCGAGCGGGTTGTGGGATATCTGACGGCATGAACGAAAAGATCTTTGGCACCGACGGCGTCCGTGGGCGGGCTAACCTGCATCCGATGACAGCTGAAATGGCAATGAAGCTGGCGATGGCGGCGGGGCGGTATTTCGATCGCGGCACCGGGCGGGTCGTCATCGGCAAGGATACGCGGCTGTCCGGCTATATGCTGGAAGGCGCCATGCAGGCCGGTTTCACAGCGACAGGCATGGATGTCTTTCGCCTCGGCCCTGCGCCGACGCCGGCGGTCGGCATGCTGACGCGGTCGATGCGGGCTGATGTGGGGGTAATGATCTCAGCCTCTCACAACCCTTATGAGGATAACGGGATCAAGTTCTTCGGGCCGGATGGGTTCAAACTGTCAGACAGGGATGAGGCGGGCATCCTGGCCCTGATCGACAGCGCCGCGCTGGCTGACGCGACCGAGATTGGGCGCGCACAGCATGTTGACGACGGCATCGGCCGGTATATCGAAATCGCCAAGGCGACATTTCCCAAGGGGATGAGCCTGGCGGGCATGAAGATCGTCGTCGATTGCGCCAATGGCGCGGCCTACAAGACGGCGCCAACCGTCCTTTATGAACTGGGGGCGGAGGTGATCCCGCTGGGCGTTGCGCCGGACGGGGCCAACATCAATGACGGGGTTGGATCAACTGCGCCCGAAGCCTGTATCGCCAAGGTGCTGGAGACCGGCGCCGACGCGGGCATTGCGCTGGATGGCGACGCTGACCGCGTGCATGTGATCGACCAGACCGGGCGGATTGTCGATGGTGACCAGATCCTCGCCCTGATCGCCAATCGCTGGATGCAGGCTGACAGATTGGCCCATGGCGGGGTGGTCGCCACCGTGATGTCGAACATGGGGCTTGAACGGCATCTGGAGGCGCAGGGCGTCTTCCTGCTCCGGACGGCTGTTGGCGATCGGCATGTCGTGGCCGAGATGCGTGAGCATGGATTCAACGTCGGTGGGGAACAGTCGGGTCATGTGGTGCTGACGGATTACGTCACCACGGGTGACGGTCTGATCGCAGCCTTGCAAGTTCTGGCGGCGGTGGTCGCGGCGCAAAAGCCCGCATCTGAAGTGTGCAAGCTGTTCGCGCCCTGGCCGCAACTGTTGCAGAACGTGCGCTATACCGGCGGCGATCCGCTGGCTGCGGCTTCGGTCGTGTCAGCGATCGAGGCTGGCGAGGTGTCGCTGGGCCGGAACGGGCGGTTGGTGATCCGCAAGTCCGGCACTGAATCCCTGATCCGCGTCATGGGCGAAGGCGAGGACGAAGCGCTGGTGCGTGAAGTGGTCCAAGCCATCTGCGATGAGGTTGAAATGGTGTGAAACCCTGATCGGTTTCACGCGTGAAACGCAAGCTAAGTTTCTGAGAAATTGTGGATTTAAGGGTCTTTTAAGGATTTGTTTTGGTTGGGTTTTGGGGTTGAGCGGACGTTCATATTCCCGACCGTCCCGGGCTTGACCCGGGATCTCGAAAAACAAAGCACTCAACCTATCGAGGCCCAGGATCAAGTCCGAGACGGTAGAGAAAAGCACTAGCCGATGCGAGAGTCAGGCCGAGGGTTGACGCGGTAACCTCTGATCTTCTTGATTTATCTTAGCAGAGTCCGCGCAAACCGCTGCCGGGCGATGGACGCCTTCGGCTTGAATCCGATGCGGTCAGCGCGAAACCCAAAGTCCACTTTGCCCCAAAAGCAGACTATTCCCCCAACAGCTGGTTTCCAGCGTCCCAAACGATCCGGACCCGCGCGAATCTGGTTAACCGCAGACCGAGTATGTTTGCGACAAAGATGTCAGGAAGAGGCGCGATAGGGCCGGGGGCCCGTTATTCCATCCCCGGCAGCGTCAGCTGCGCGTTGCGGGCATACACCTTGGCCACCGCCGCATCGTCTTCGCCGCCAAGACCCATGCCCGCGGCCGCCAGAAACTGCTGCAGCGCCGCGGCCGTAATCGGGGCGCTGAAGCTGGCGGATTTGGCGATGTCCAGCACGATGCCCAGATCCTTGGGCCAGATATTGACCGAGCTGTGAGGCGTGTAATCGCCTGCAACGATATGTGGGGCGCGGTTTTCCAGCATCCAACTGGTGCCGGCGCATTTCGAAATGACCTCAGCGAACTTTTCGGGCGTCACGCCCTGGGTCATGCCAAAGGTCAACGCCTCAGCCATCGTGGCGATGTGCACGCCCGCCAGCAACTGGTTCACTGCCTTCATCCCAGATCCAGCGCCGGCGGCGTCGCCAAGTTCAAACACCGTCTCGCCCGTTGCGTCCAGCGTAGGGTGGGCGGCGGCGAATGCGGCCTCTGTTCCAGAGGCCATAAAGGACAGTTGGCCGTTAGCCGCCTTGATCGATCCGCCCGAGATTGATGCGTCGAGATAGCGAACGTCCGCGTCCGCGCACTGCGCCTCCATCCGCTTGGCGAATTCCGGGGGAACTGTCGTGCAGGCAATCACAACCGAACCCGGCTTCAAAAGGGGACCGACGCCATTTTTGCCGAACAGCACCGTCTCGGTCTAGGCGGCGTTCAGAACGACGACGATGACCGCATCCAGCGTTTCGGCGACATCCGCCAAGGCGCCGGGCGTGCCGCCTTGGGCCTGAAACCGTTCAACCGGACCCGGGGCGACGTCAAAGCCATGTACCTTGTGACCAGCGCGAAGCGCGGATGCGGCAACGCCATATCCCATGGAGCCGAGGCCGAAGACAGCGATGTTCTGATGCGTGGTCATAAAGGGATCCCCTGATCGAAAAGCGGGCCGACTTGGTACGCCCTTGGCGATTGGAATCAAGCGTGAAGCGCCACTTTCCCTAATGGTGTCGCCCATCTTGACAGCAGATCGATTTAATTGACATTGTTAACTATGGACACGTTAACAAAATACAGCCTGCAACGCAGCCTTGGCTATCGCATGACCTATGTCGCCCGCCTGAACGAACGACGGTTCGAAGGGATGATCGCCGAACATGACCTGTCCCGGCTGGCGTGGTGCGTGTTGTGCGCGCTGGAATATGAGGGGCTCAGCCGCCCGTCCGACATTGCCGATTTCATCGGCGTCGATCGGGCCGCGATATCCCGCATCATCGGCCAGATGGAAGATCGGGGTCTGATCACCCGCAGCCTGACCCAAGGCGACGCGCGTGCGCGGGCGATTGGGATCACGGCCCTGGGCCGCAATCGCCTGACGGGCGCGACGGCGGCCGCCGAAGACAACGCCGCCCACCTGAAGGCCCAGCTGTCGGTGGATGAATACGCCGCGTTGGACGCAATCATGACGAAACTGATGAAGGGCGCCGCAAGCCCGTTGAAAGGGCTCTGAACATGCGCCTCTTTTCCTACAAGAACCGCCCCTTTCACCTCGGCCCGTATCCGTTGGAGACGTTGCTGCGCACCGAGGCTGAGGTTGAGCTGAGCAACGTGCCGCCCATGACCCCGTTGGTGTTCAGGCGCGAGGACGCGCCTGTCAGCCTGGTCAACGCAATGTCTGACTTTCAGGCGACGCTGGACGCGATCCGTGAAGGGCTGGTCAAGCGCGAACGCGGCGTGATCCCTCAAGACCGCCAGGAACGATCAAACCATCTGAAATCCTTCGCCTATTTTAACGACGCTAGCCAGGCGGGTGTTTGCGCGCTGACGCCAGACATGTTTCTGGATGAACCTGTCGTGAACCCTGATGTCGCCCGGCTGGCTGAGGATATGGCGACCCGTCAGACCAAGACGTGGGCCGCTGGGGTCGACGTGATTATGGCTGACCTGAAAGAGGCGATGGCGCGCCCGCCTTCCTCTGTCACCCATCACACCCATGCGCTGGTGTTCCTGCATGAATTTCCCCGCGACCCGAAACCGGATGAGCCGGGGGCCGACTGGATCACTGGGTGCCAGGAAGAACGCGCCTGCCTGCGCGGTGCCGAAGGACAGGCGATCATCTCAAACTACATCCGCCTTCTGGGGTGGGAGGCGCGAGGGCACACCCGCGCCGCAACGGACGTTGATCTGAACAAGCTGTGCGTCGCTGCAGGTCTGGGCGAGGTGGTCGATGGCGTGCTGGTGAACCCGTATCTTGGCCGCCGCTTTGGCGTAACGGCCGTGACCACGGTGTTTGAGCTTGCGCCTGACCTGCCGCTGGAGGGGGGCAAGTGGTTCCGCTCCCACGGGCTGGGGTGGTGGCTGGGCAAGGGTCACGCCAAATCCGCGATGAACTGGGAAGTGTTCAAGAACCGCCGTTATGCCGACGGGATGCATCCCTTCGAGACGCTGAAACGTGTGGATGAGCCGACAACCTATATCGACGAAGCCCGCGTCGCCCGCGTGCCCAAGCGCACGGACATGTTCGCCCGTGCGCAGTTTGGCGACATGGGAAAGAAGAACCAGGAAGCGACCAAGATGGGGAACTATGTGCGCAAATCCGCGCTGGCGTTTTCGTATCGCCAGTCGCTGGGCGCGCATATCCTGCTATCGGATGGCGACTGGGGCGATCCGCATCCGTCCGCCTCCGATGAGGCGCGGAATGCTGAGATGGTGAAGGCGGCGCTGTACTACCTCGGCTCTGACGCCGTTGGGATCAGCCGCTGCCCGGACTGGGCGTATTATTCCCACGACGCGGCGGGAGAGGAACTGGAACCCTACCACAAGAACGCCATCTCCGTGATCATCGACCAGGGGCACGAAACGATGGAGGGCGCTTCAGGCGACGACTGGGTCGCCTGCGCCCAGTCGATGCGCGCCTATCTGCGGTTCGCGCTGCTCGGCGGCGTGGTCGCCAAGCAGATCCGTAACCTCGGCTATTCCGCCCGCATCCACACGGTGATGGATGGGGAGGTGTTGCAGCCGCCGCTTCTGCTGCTCAGCGGTTTGGGGGAGGTCAGCCGGATCGGAGAGGTCATCCTGAACCCTTTCCTCGGCCCGCGCCTGAAATCGGGCGCCATCACGACGAACATGCCGTTGGCCCATGACAAGCCGATCGATTTCGGCATGCAGAACTTTTGCGAAAGCTGCAAGAAATGCGCCCGCGAATGCCCATCCGGTGCCATCACCGCAGGGCCAAAGCTGATGTTCAATGGCTATGAGATCTGGAAATCGGACAGCCAGCGCTGCACGCAATATCGCATCACGGTCGAAAATGGCGCCATGTGTGGGCGGTGTATGAAGACCTGCCCGTGGAACCTGGAAGGATTGTTCGCCGAGAAACCTTTCCGCTGGGCGGCGATGAACTTTCCCTCCACCGCCAAGCACCTCGCTGCGTTGGATGACAAGCTTGGGAATGGCGGGCTGAACAAGATGAAGAAATGGTGGTGGGACCTCGAGATGGTGAATGAGGGGCCCTATACGCTGACAGAGAAAGAGGTGAACGCCCGGAACCTGCAGCCTGATCTGGACCTGAAATATGAGGATCAGACGCTGGCGGTCTATCCCGCCCACCTGGCGCCGCCGCCCTTTCCCTTTCCCTTCCCGATGGACCGCGAAAAGGGCATCGCGGCGTACGAGGCGATGGTCACGGCGGAGGAATATCGCAAAGCGCCGGACGCCGCGCCCGCCCACGAATTCCGCATGCCCGAAGGCCCGCCCCCCGTCATCCAGGCCCGCGTTGCGAAGGCTGAGGCGATGACGCCCGACATCACCAAGTACGAGCTGGAAGCGGTCAGTGGCGCCTCCCTGCCGGCGGTCGAAGCGGGCGCGCATATTGACGTGGTCGTCAGCCCGGAATTCTTCCGCCAATATTCCCTTTCCGGCGACCCGGCGGACCCGTCGAAATACCAGATTGGCGTGCTGCGCGAAGATGAAGGGCGCGGCGGGTCAAAACTGATGCACCGGATCTTCAACGAAGGCCGTAAGGTTTGGATCGGCCGCCCCATCAACCATTTCGTGGTCGAGGAAGGGACAAAACACTTCCTGATGGGCGGCGGCATCGGGATCACGCCGATGATTGCGATGGCGCATGAACTCCACGCCAAGGGCGCCGATTTTGAGATGCGGTATTCCTGCTCTAAACGCGAAAACGCCGGGTATCTGGCCGACATCGCCGCCGCGCCATGGGCGGATCGGGTGCATTACCACTTCTCAGACGATGGCTCGCGGGCTGATCTGGACTATGTGCTGGCGGGCTATCAGCCGGGCTGGCGGCTCTATACCTGCGGACCGGACCGATACATGGACAGCGTGTTCGAAGCGGCCACCCGCCAAGGCTGGGCGGAGGAAGCGCTTAAGCGTGAGTATTTCTCCGTCCCGGAGCAGCCAGATTGGGTGAACCATGACTTCACCCTGAAACTGGCGAAGTCGGGGCGAGAGGTGTTCGTGCCCGCCGACCAGACCCCGACGGATGCGCTGGCGGCGGCGGGGGTGCTTGTGGATGTGAAATGCTCAGACGGCATCTGTGGCGTCTGCAAATGTGGTGTGATCTCAGGCGAGGTGGAACACCGCGATTTCGTGCTGGGTCCGAAGGAACGCGCCATGGCGATGATGCTGTGTTCCAGCCGGGCAAAAGATGCGGGAGGAGTGGTCGAAGTCGACCTGTGAAGCACGCTTCGCCGACGACCAAAAGGGGGAGACGCGTTGCGTCCGGCCGCCGGCGATCACCAGATTAAAGAATGTAATCGGTGATATCGATGTCCTGATAGTTGAAGTCTTCAAGGATCACTTCGGCGACCATTTCGCCGTTCGATGTTTCGAAGAACTGCAGGATCGTGTCGCCATCCTGCGTCGCCAGATAGCCCCAGTGATCTGAACCTGCTGTTCCTGCGTTAACATCGATCCCCATCGTCGACAGGTCGATCAGATCAACGCCATTTTCAAAGTCCTTGATGATGATTGTGTCGCTGGCCGCTGCGACGACGAATACATCCGCGCAGTCGCCACCTTCCAGCGTGTCGGTGCCTTTGCCGCCCACGAGGCTGTCGTCGCCATCGCCGCCAGACATCAGGTCGTCGCCACGACCGCCTTTCAGGACGTCGTTTCCTAGTCCGCCCTCGATCCTGTCGTCGCCATTGCGGCCCCGGAAACGTTCAACAGCATGCCAACAACCGCGATAGCGACAGCGGTGAGGATATAGGCGGATTGCCCGGCGATCGCCCCCCAATCAGCACGCGGCGCCGTTGCAAAGGGCAGCGCGTCGACAAGCGCCGTGTCCGGGAACGGCCCCAGCAAAAGCTCGGCGGCGCCCGCCCATTCCAGCGAGTTTCCGCTGAGCGCCAGTGCGAAATAGAACACCGCAAATGACCCGCCGATGATCGCCGGCATCGCGAACCAGCCCTTCGCCAGACGCGCCGCGATCAGCAGCAGAATACCGATTGCGACACCGGGTGCCCGGGTCAGCCAGTTCGCGCCGGTCAGGACGATGGTCAGCGTTTCCATCTGGTCGCTGGAACGGGTCATTGTTCCGAGCGCCCCAACGAACAGGAACCAGCCCGTCGCTGCCATTAACCCGCCAATCACGGGAGAAGGCAGAAACCGCACCACTGACCCCAGTCGAAAGCGGCCAAGAACATAAAGCGAGACGCCAAATGCGATCTAAGTGGTGGCCAGCAGCATGGCTATCGTCGAGAACAGATCGAAGCCCGACGCCGCGTTCCAGTCTGCCGCAATCGCCGCCGCGCCAAGAGCAAGGATGATGGCGGGCGCATCCTGCATCCCGACCACCGCGCCCTGGATCGAAGAGGCCAAGGCGCCAAGCAGGCCAACCGCGCAGCCGCCGATCAGCATCAGCGTCGCGCCTTTGCCCAGTTCCGCCGCCAGTGGACCCTTGAAGATCAACGCGCCGAAAGAAATCGCCAGTACCACGGACAGGGCCCCGATGACGTTTAAGCCGAAAACCCGCGAGGTCCACATGCCGACAATTCGGCCTGTGTCAGCTTTCGCTGCTGGTGGGTTTACTTCGTATGCAATCACTTGTTTCCCTCAGCAGCGCCCCGTCATCTATTGGCGGGCCGGACGCACTTATTGCTCTTATTAACGATGACTTGTTGTGGGTAAGCCTCAGGAACAAGTGTAAGAAGCCACAGTTACGGTGGGCGCGTGCACCCGTGCATTTTTGGTCCCGGGCCATTGGCCGAAGTCATTTTTCGGTGAGGTTTTGGGCGACGTTCGGCAACTATTGCTGGGCGAAAGCCAGCAGCGGCGGATGCTGCGCCGTCTTGCAATACGGGGCGGTCGCCCTTGCAACATCGGTAATCACGCTGTTTTCCGGCTCGGAAATTCAATCGCCACCGTGTCCCGCATCGTGTTCTTTTGCACGGGGAAACTTTGGCAAATTGGCTGAACTCCACGACAAACGGGATGAGGAAACGCGCACTTGGCGCTTCGCCACCGCTGCAGCAACACCTTCGTTCGTTACAGATATGCGGCGGCGGCCTGTGGGGCGCGATTGTCGCCGCATGGCCCGTCCGGCGCGCGCCTGGCGTCAAAAACCACCACGCTGCACCCCATTCCGCGCCTTCCCCCTTGCAACGCCCCAAAAATCTGCGCCTAACTTTTTACCGATACGTGAAACAGGATCGCACATGACCGCCAGCGCAACGCTGATCGCCGAAGGAATACACAAAAGCTTTGGCGACCTCAGCGTCCTCAAGGGCATTTCGCTTGAGGCGTTTCAGGGCGACGTCATCTCGATCCTCGGCTCGTCGGGTTCAGGGAAATCGACATTGCTGCGGTGTATCAACTTCCTCGAAACGCCAGATCAGGGCCGGATCTTTCTGGATGGCGAAGAGGTGCGGATCGAAGGATCCAAGGTTGATCAGAAACAGATCACGCGCCTGCGCAGTCAGCTTGGCTTTGTCTTTCAGCAGTTCAACCTTTGGGCCCACATGACGGTCCTGGAAAATGTCACCGAGGGTCCGATCCGTGTTCTTGGCCGCGACAAGGGCGAAGCGAAGGACGAGGCGATGGATGTGCTGGCCAAGGTTGGCATCGCCGACAAGCACATGATGTACCCATCGCAACTCAGCGGTGGCCAGCAGCAGCGCGTCGCGATTGCGCGGGCGCTGGCGATGCGGCCTAAGGCGTTGCTGTTTGATGAGCCGACCTCCGCGCTCGACCCCGAACTGGTGGGCGAAGTGCTGAAGGTGATGCGCGAGCTGGCCGACGAAGGCCGCACGATGATCGTGGTGACGCACGAAATGGGCTTTGCCCGCGAAGTGTCGAACAAGGTAATTTTCCTTCACCAGGGACTGGTGGAGGAGGCAGGGCCGCCCGAACACGTGTTCGGCGCCCCCAAGTCAGAGCGGTGCCGGACCTTCCTGGCGTCCGCGTTGTAATGTCAGTCAGTAACAGGAGAACTCTGATGACCAACCTGAAATCCTTCCTCGGCGCTCTTGCGCTGGGCGTATTCGCGGCAGGTGCCGTTTCCGCTGCTGGCCACTCGGTCCGCATGGGGACCGAGGGCGCGTACCCTCCGTACAACTTCATCAACGACGCCGGTCAGGTCGACGGCTTTGAGCGTGAAGTGGGTGACGAACTGTGCAAGCGCGCTGCGCTGGATTGCACCTGGGTGACGAATGAATGGGATTCGATCATTCCAAACCTCGTATCCGGGAACTACGACACCATCATCGCCGGCATGTCGATCACCGACGAGCGTGACAAGGTCATCGACTTTACCCAGGAATATTTCCCGGCCGACCCCAGCGCATATGTCGTTCTGGCAGGCTCTGACGTCGACTTTGCTGGCGGCGTGATCGCGGCGCAGGCGTCGACCATTCAGGCGTCCTACATTGCGGAAAGCGGCGCGACGCTGGTCGAATTTCCAACGCCAGACGACACCATCGCAGCCGTGAAAAACGGCGAAGCGGACGCCGTTCTGGCCGACCGCGGTTTTCTGGCCGACATCGTCAAGGATTCCGGTGGTGAGCTGGTCTTCGCCGGCCCGGATGTGGCCATCGGCGGCGGCGTCGGCATCGGCATCCGTGAAAGCGATGGCGAGCTGAAGGGCAAACTGGACGCGGCCATCACCTCGATGAAGGCCGACGGCACGCTGAACGCGCTGATCGCCAAGTGGTTCGACGGCAAGCAGGCTGGCTACTAAGACGACAAAAGCGCCCCTCGCAATCGCGAGGGGCGCTTTCATGAGGGGGCTTCATGTGCGCTAATCCAAAGCTGTTGGAAGGTCTGAATTGGTGGCTATGCTATCTGACGACCACCAAGCACATGAACCTCTACACCTCTGTCTTCACGGTGCTTTTGCTGCTGGCCATCGTAACGCCCTGCATCCTTGCGCTTGGCTTTGGCGGGGCGGTGGCGAAACGGTCAGCACTGGCGCCGGTGCGGTGGGTCGGATCGGGTTACACCAGCATGGTCAGGGGCGTGCCGGACATTGTCTTTTTCATGTTTGTGCCCATCGCGCTGGACCAGCTATTTGAATTCCTCCGCCACAAGACGCTTTGTTCCGACGTCACGGATCCAATCTGGCAGGGCAATGATTTCGTCGTTTGCGATATCGCCAAACTGCCCCTGTCATCCGCGCCGCAATGGCAGCATGACGCCTATGGCTTTATCCTCGCCGTTATCGCCTTCGCCATCGTCTTTGGCGCCTTTGCCGCAAACGTGATCGACGGCGCGCTCAAGGCCGTGCCCAAGGGCCAGTTGGAGGCGGGTGAGGCGATTGGCATGACCAAACGCCAGATCTTTACCCGCATTCACGCGCCCCAGATGTGGCGCTATGCGCTGCCGGGCCTGTCAAACCTCTGGATGATCCTGCTGAAGGCGACGCCCCTTCTGTTCCTTTTGGGGATCGAGGACGTCGTTTATTGGGCGCGGGAACTTGGCGGCACCAAGACTTCCCGCTTCGCCTATCCCCACCCCGACTGGCGGCTGGGTTACTTCTTCGCGCTCCTGGTGTTCTACCTGTTCCTCACCTGGGTCAGCGAAAAGGTCTTCGACCGCCTGAAACTGCGGTTTGCCGCCGGGGTGGCGGTATGAGCTGCGGTGAGGCGTTCGCCAGCTATGCGTTCCGCAGCATCGGCTATGGCGAACGGGTTCTGCCACGCGCAGACATCACCTTTTGCGAACAGGTGGCGTTGATCGGATCAGGCATGATCTGGAACGTCTATTTCACCGTATTGGCGCTGGTCGCCGGGTTCGGTTTCGCGACCATCGTTGCGCTGGGCAAGGCGTCGTCCAACCCGTTGGCGGCAGTTCCATCCAAGGCGTTCATCTTCGTCTTCCGTGGATCGCCGCTCTTCATCCAGTTCTTCCTCTTTTACGAAGCGTTTGTGCTGATCCCCAAGGTTGCGGGCGATATAGATTTGGGTTTTGTTCAGCTGACGGTTGAAACCCGCTGGTTCACCCGCGCCTGGCTGGGCGCGTTGATCGTGCTGTTCCTCAACACCTCCGCCTATTCGGCCGAGATTTTCTATGGCGCGCTCAGGAACGTTCCGAAAGGGGATTTGGAGGCTGCTGACGCCATCGGCATGAACGCATCCCAGAAATTCCGCCGCGTGACCTGGCCCACGATGCTGCGGCTCGCCTGGCCGTCCTACACGAATGAGGCGATCTTTATGGGCCATGCCACGACGCTGGTGTTCCTGTCGGGTTTTCCGGCGTGGCGACAATCGGGTGATGCGCTGTACTACGCGCAGTATCTGGCGGAAAAAACCTTCAACCCCTTCGTGGCCTATCCGATCGTCGCAGCGTTCTTCATCATTTTCACGCTGACCATCATCGCGGGTTTTGGCGCGATGAACAAACGCCTGAACCGCCACATGGCGCCCGAGACGCGTAGCAAGCTGAAGCTGAAGCTGAATGTGATCCGCTGAAATCTGCGTTGAAGTCTTGATCCACCGGGTCTATGTCGCGCGTCATGAGCACAACGATCACAGTCTGCGACACCTGTCGCCGCGAGGCCCGCAAAGAGCTGAAGGATGAGCCATCCTGCGGCGAAGGACTGCTCGCTGAAATCACCCGCGCCGCCGAAGCCACCGAGGTGGAGGTGCGCCAGGCGTCCTGCCTGATGGGGTGTGAGCGCGCCTGCAACATCGCGATTTCCGCCGACGGCAAATTGACTTACGTTCTGGGCCGGTTTGATCCGACTGCCGAAGTGGCGGAAGCGATCGTGGAATACGCCCAAGGCCATGCCGCCAGCGACAGTGGCGCTGTGCCGTTTCGGCAGTGGCCGCAAGGCGTCAAAGGTCACTTTGTGGCGCGGGTGCCGCCTCTCTGAAAATACCCCGTCGCAAGTTGACGCGCTTTCGCGTCAGCCTATCTGCGGTTGCCGGGTAGGCTGAACGTCTTGAGTGGCATGAGGGATCCGGGGGAAATAAAGGGCGTGTTCCCCAACAATCTTGCGCAATTGATGGCGCGCGAGCCGTCCGTGTCTGCGTTCTGCCGCGCAGTTGGCCTGAACCGGACGCAGTTCAACCGCTATCTCAGCGGCGAATCCTCCCCCCGGTCCGGAAGTGCTCGCCAAGATCTGTGATCACTTCAAAGTTGACGCCCGCATACTGTTGGAGCCGTTGGGCCAAATGGCGCCGCACACCGAAGCCACCGCGATGGTCAGCGCGCTGGCTGGCTTTCTGGGGCCGCGTCGGCTGGATGTAAGTACGGATCTGTTGCGCAATGGGTTCTACCGCCATTGGCGCAACTCCATTAGTCAGCCGGGCAAAGTGGCCCATATGCTCACCCACATTAAGGACGGCGACGGCGCGCGCGTGTATCGAACCTGCGTCAGAAAATCGGGCGCCGTCGACGATGTGCGCGACCGCCGGATCGTAGGCGTGCTGATCGGATCGGCAGACAGCTTCATTCTGATGACCAAGTTCAAAGATGGCCCAACCATTTGCCATGGTGTTTTCGAATATTAGCATCGTTCCATCGAGGGTGTGTATCCAGGTATCTCGCTTTTCAGTCGCGCGCGACATCCAAATGCAAGACGGCTGGTGCGTGAGGTGCTGGAGTACGTTCCCTCGGAATTTGGCAAAGTGCGCGAGATCGCGCGCCATGAACAGTTCTGCGATATGGCCGAAGCGCCGCGGCACGTGCGTGAGATCCTGACCGAACCTCTGGCTGATCTTCAATAGGTTGATTGACGCTTTGTAGTGTCAGATTAGACGCAATATAGCGTTAAGCATGACACAACTTCCGCCTCGCATCGAAAGCCAATCTGGGAGATTCTTTACTCAGGTAGGGGAAAATACGGCAGTGAAGCTGTCAGACTGCGCGATGTGGGCTGACGCCGCTTACCCTGGATATGTCGGCGATACCTTGAACGCCGATGCTGCGCTCGTCCTACGGCGATTGCCATTCCACCGCCGTAGGGCGAGCGCAGTTTCGCTACAATCTGAATTGATGTGATCGGAATTGGTTCGAGCGTGTGCAGCGCGGCGCGGCGGGGTGTTTTCGATACAAATTGCTTTGAAAGCGCTCTACCGTCTCCCCCATGATCCCCCGTATCGAAAACCGCCGCGCACGACGCCTTTTCATGGACCGCCATGCGCTGTCTGATGCCCCCACGCCCCGTCAGACCAAAGCGGATTTGCAGGCGCTCATTGACCGGCTGGGGTTTGTTCAGGTCGACAGCATACAAACGGTTGAGCGTGCGCATCACATGATCCTGTTCGCGCGCAACCAGACGTATCGCAAGACACACCTAGTCGATCTGATCGAGAAGGACCGCGCCCTGTTTGAAAATTGGACGCATGACGCCTCGATCATCCCGACGCAGTTTTTCCCTTACTGGCAGACCGCGTTTGAAGAGCGGGCGAACACCATCCAGCTTGCTTGGGGTCGGTGGGGGCGTGAGGGGTTCAAAGAACAGGCGGGCGAAGTGCTGGCTGAGATCGCCCGACGCGGTCCATGCATGACCCGCGAGATGGGTACGGATGAAAAACGATCAAACGGGGGGTGGTGGGAATGGAACCTATCGAAAACATCGCTTGAATTTCTGTGGCGCACCGGCGGCCTTTGCATCTGTCGTCGCGAAGGTTTCCAGAAGGTTTATGACCTAACTGAGAATGTCATCCCCGACGCCCATAGGGGCAAAGGAAATGACCGCGATATGCTGATCGATTGGTCCTGCCGCGCGGCGATGGACAGGCTGGGCTTCGCCACGCCGGGCGAGCTTGCGAAGTTCTGGGCGCTGATCCCGCCCTCTGAAGCCAAGGACTGGGCCGCCCGCCAGAACAGCCTGATTGAAGTGGAGGTTGAAGGCGCCGACGGCGCCCTACGCAAACACCTCGCCCACCCGGACCTGCTGGACGCGGACCCGCCAAAGCCGCCCGCGCGTGTGCGCGTTCTTTCGCCATTTGACCCGATGATCCGCGACCGCAAACGCACCCAACGCCTGTTTGGGTTCGAATATACGATCGAAGTTTTCGTGCCCGCGCCAAAGCGTAAATACGGCTATTACGTTTTTCCACTGCTGGAAGATGATAAGCTGATCGGGCGCATCGACATGAAGGCCGACCGTGGCCTAGATGCGCTGGTGGTCAAGGGGCTGTGGCTTGAGCCGAAGGTCAAGCTGTCAGCCGGACGACAAAAGCGGTTGGACGCGGAACTGGAACGCCAACGCCGTTTCGCAGGCGTTGCGCGGACCGAGTTTGAAGAAGGGTGGATCAGGGCATGAGCGAAACTGACGTCATCATCATCGGCGGTGGCCTGGCCGGATTGGCCGCTGCGGTCGAGCTGGCCAAACGGGGCCGCAAATCAGTGCTGCTGGATCAGGAAGGCGAACAGAACCTCGGTGGGCAGGCGTTCTGGTCGCTGGGTGGGTTGATGATGATCAACAGCCCTGAACAGCGCCGCATGGGCATCAAGGACAGCCTCGATCTGGCCCGCGCCGACTGGATGGGATCGGCGCAGTTCGACCGTGAGGAAGACGCCTGGCCGCGCAAATGGGCTGAGGCGTTCCTGCAGTATTCCGCGGGTGAGATGCGGTCTGATCTGCATCAGTTGGGCATGCGCTGGTTCCCCGTCGTCGGGTGGGCCGAACGGGGCGGATCTTTCGCGGGCGGGCACGGTAACTCCGTCCCAAGGTTCCATGTGACCTGGGGCACGGGTACGGGCGTTGTTGAAGTCTATGAACGTGAGGCGCGCAAAGCCGCCGCCGAGGGCATGATCGACATGCGCTTTCGCCACCGCGTGACAGAACTGACGATGCGTGAAGGTCGCGCAACAGGAGCCAAGGGCGAAATCCTGCGCGGCGAGGACGCCGCCCGCGGGGCTGAGACGAACCGCGAGGTTGTCGGCGACTTCGATATCTCGGCCGAAAGCATCATCGTCGCGTCCGGCGGCATTGGCGGCAATCATGACCTTGTACGCAAGGCCTGGCCGACGGAACGGTTGGGCGCTGCGCCAAACCACCTGATTTCCGGCGTTCCTGCGCATGTCGACGGGCTGATGCAAGGCGTTGCGACCAAGGCGGGCGCCAACGCGATCAATGGCGACCGGATGTGGCATTATGTGGAAGGCGTCCACAACTGGGATCCGATCTGGCCCAAGCACGCCATCCGCATCCTGCCTGGACCGTCGCCCATGTGGTTCGACGCCAACGGCGATCGGTTGGAGCCGCCTTGCCTGCCCGGTTTCGACACGCTGAGCACGCTGAAACGCATCACATCCACCGGGCATGATTATTCATGGTTCATCCTGACCCAGAAGATCATCGAAAAGGAATTTGCGCTTTCGGGGTCCGAACAGAACGCGGACCTCACGTCCAAGAAATGGTCAGAGGTGCTGAAAAGCCGGCTCTTTGGCAAAGGCGCCACGCCAGAGGTCGAGGCCTTCAAGGAAAAGGGCGAGGATTTTGTCGTCGCGAACGACTTCTCTACCCTGGTCAAAGGCATGAACCAGATCGCAGGTGGCGCGCTGGATGAGGCGAAGCTGCGCGCGCAGATCGAAGCGCGCGACAGTCAGATCGACAACAAGTTCGCCAAGGACCCGCAGATCATCGCGCTATATGCAGCGCGGAACTATCTGGGCGACAAGCTGATCCGCACGGCCAAACCGCACAAGATCCTTGACCCGAAAAACGGGCCGCTGATTTCGGTAAAGCTGAACATTTTGACCCGCAAGTCGCTGGGCGGATTGGAGACCAATCTTGACAGCCAATGCCTCGGCGCCGACGGACAGCCGATCCGCGGCCTTTACGCAGCGGGAGAGGTCGCCGGTTTTGGCGGCGGGGGCTATCACGGGTACAATGCGCTCGAAGGAACGTTCCTTGGGGGCTGCATCTTCTCAGGCCGCGCCGCCGGCCGCCACGCTTAAGGAGCATAAAAAGATGGCGATCAAATCAGTCAAGGAAATGGTCAAGGCGGCGAAGGCCGAGATCAAGCAAGTGTCCGTTGAAGAGGCGCAGAAGCGCAATGGCGACGATGATTTTCTGTTGGTCGACATCCGCGACGTCCGCGAACTGGACCGTGATGGGCGGGTGCCAAACGCCTTTCACGCGCCGCGCGGCATGCTGGAATTCTGGGTCTCGCCCGACAGCCCGTATTTCAAGGAAATCTTTGCGGACGAGAGCAAGACATATGTCTTTTTCTGCGCCGCGGCCGCCCGGTCGTCGCTGGCGGTGAAGACCTTGCAGGACATGGGCATGACGAACGCGGCTGAAATGATTGGCGGGTTCGCAGGCTGGCGCGACGCTGGCGCGTCGATCGACAAGAAGGACTGACTGGTCGAAAGCGGCTTTTGAGGCGACGGTCGCCTAATGGGCGGGTGCAAGAAGCCCTTATGCTGTGCTGAGGGTGCCCGCTTGTATCCGCCGAGCCCATATTGCTGATCTGGACTGACGAAAAACTTCGCGACGCTTTGCGGATTTGGCCTATCATCATAGGCGGACTGCTATAGAGGAGCGCCGCGATGATCCGCCTCGCCTTCGCCTTTGTGCTTAGCATCTGCGCCGGACCTGTTTTGGCCTCGCAGTGCATTCAGCTTTCCAAGAACGAAACGCCCACGATCTGGCGCGCTGCGACGCCGGGCGCCGGGCTCGATCCAAATGAGGTTCGGATCGCCTATGTGTCCCATTCCGCCTTTCAGATCGAAACGGGGGAAGGCGCAACGGCGGTTACGGATTATTTTGGCGGTCATGGCCCCGCGGGCGTGCCCAACGCCGTGACGATGAACCATGCGCACGAAACGCATTGGACCGCGTTTCCGCATGAGGATATCGACCATGTTCTGCGGGGCTGGAAAACCGAAGAAGGCCGGCCCGCCGATCACTGGGTGGAACTGGGCGAATTGCTGATCCGTAACGTGCCGACGGATATCCGAGACTGGGCCGGTGGGTGGGAGGAGTTTGGAAACTCCATCTTCATCTTTGAATACAAGGGCCTGTGCATCGGTCATCTGGGTCATCTGCATCATGAACCGACCGAGGCCCACTATGCCCAGATCGGGCGACTGGATGTGGTGATGGCGGCCGTTGATGGTGGCCAGACCATTGCGATTGAACCAATGGTGCGGATCCTGAAGCGGCTGAAGTCGCGGGTCGTGATCCCGATGCACGCGTGGTCGGTGCATTCGCTGGCCAAGTTCCTGGAAGGCATGTCGAACGAGTTTGAGATCGTGTTCGAGCCAGTGGAAGAATTGGTTATTTCCGCTCAGACGCTGCCTGATCGGCCCACGGTTCGGATGATGCGGCCTGTGGGGTACGACCCTTCGATCAGCGACGAATGAGAGGTGTGGGTACTGGATATTTTGGGGACAAAGATGACGTTTTAAGTGAAGGCCGGGCAGAGGAATGCGGCTGCGATCAAGACCTGTGCCGTATAGTATGTCGACCAGATGATTGGGGCGGTCCAGGGGCGCGGTGCGGTTTTGAAGACGAAGGTTTCCGCCGCCAGGACGCTGTCTGAGACAGCGAAAAGCGCGGCGCCCAGCGTCATCGGCCAAAGGGCGAGCGGCGCGCCTGCCGCGGTTACGCCCATAGCGTAGATCACTCCGACGTAAGCGACGACGGGCACCTTCATGCCGCCGAGATGCGGCCAACGCCAGCGTAGCATCGCCATGGCGTAGATCGCAAACGCTGCGGCGATCAGCGGTGAAAGACCGGATGCGCCGCCGATCACGTCCCAGAACAGAGCGACGTAGGCGATATGGGCGGCGAGAAAGCTGCCGAGACCGGCCAGAAACGGCGGTTCGCCATCGCGTGAGATGAAAAGATCGCCAAGCGCGCTGAGCGCCAGCGCGAGGGTCAGCAGCCAGGGTCCTTCCATGATCGCCGACAACGCCGCCAGGGCCGCAATCGCCAGCGTTTTGATGATCGTGCGGTTCAGTGAGGGCGGCTTGCTGACATAGAATAGGAAATAGGCCGCCGCCGCAGTGACCGAGATCAGCATCTGCGCCGCCACCGGCGCGGGAAAGGTCATGCGTGGTCCCAGGTTACCTTAGGTGGCACATGCAGGCGCACTTTCATCCCAAGGCTCACCTCGCCCGGGCTTTCCACCCAGCCGCAGATCCCCCGTTTGCGCACGGCATGTTTGGGAAAGGACAGGCCCTTGCCAGGGTATTCACGCTCAAGTTCCTGGCCGACGAACTTGCAGGGGCCGTTTTCCATGTCGTTCACGATCGACGCGCCGCTTTCGAAAACCAGTCGCGATGATGGCGGCATGGTTGTCAGGTCGGGGATACCCTTCAGAACCATGGTCGCGCCGGTCCATTCGGGCGCAATGGTGTCGATGCCCATCTTTGCGGCGATCTCGGCCAGTTCCTCGACGCTCAGCACCGACACCTGGCGGGCGTTGGTGATTTCTGTACCCTTCGGGTACTGCAATTTGACCCGCACGCAGGATGGGCGGGTCTGGCCGGAATGGCTTTCCCCCACCGGGCCTTCGTGCGTCAGGGTCAGCGTATCGTGCGGGTCTGATCGCAGCATTTTCTCGCTGTCTGCGACAACGCCAAGAAAGGTGATCACGCCATAGATATCAGTGGGGCGGAGGATGGACATTGTGTGCTCCTTCAAGGTTTTTCTAGCCGTAAATCGCAGGGGCGTGGTGCGCCACCCAAAAATTGTGCGCTGGTGCATCAACGACCGCGATGACCTGCCGTTGCCGCGACTGACAAAGCCGCCTAGTTTGAGCAACCCGATTCCTGCACAAGCGAGCGCCCATGTCAGACGAAGCCCAGAACGCCGAAAGCCCTAACGAGGGCTATCAGGTTCTGGCGCGCAAGCATCGTCCGCAAACCTTTGCCGATCTGATCGGACAGGAAGCGATGGTGCGCACGCTGAAAAACGCCTTCGAACACGATCGCATTCACCACGCCTTTGTCATGACGGGCGTGCGTGGTGTGGGCAAAACCACGACGGCGCGGATCATCGCCAAGGGTCTGAACTGTATCGGTGAAGACGGGCAGGGTGGGCCTACGACCGAACCCTGCGGGGTGTGCGAACATTGCCGGCAGATTTCCGACAGCCGCCACGTCGACGTGTTGGAGATGGACGCCGCATCGCGCACGGGCGTGGGCGACATTCGGGAAATCATCGACTCAGTCCGCTATCGCGCGGCCTCGGCCCGGTACAAAGTTTACATCATCGACGAGGTTCACATGCTGTCGACCAGCGCGTTCAACGCGCTGTTGAAGACGCTGGAAGAGCCGCCCGAGCACGTAAAATTCATCTTCGCCACCACCGAAATCCGCAAGGTGCCGGTCACGGTTCTGAGCCGCTGTCAGCGGTTCGATCTGCGCCGGATCGAACCCGAAGTGATGATAGAGTTTCTGCAGGGCATCGCAGCCAAGGAAAACGCTGAGATCACGGAAGAGGCGCTGGCTTTGATCATCCGCGCCGCAGAAGGATCGGCGCGCGATGCGCTGTCACTGCTGGATCAGGCGATTGCGCATGGCGCCGGGGAAACCGGCGCGGACCAGGTGCGCGCCATGCTGGGTCTGGCGGATAGGGGACGGGTGATCGATCTGTTCGATCTGATCATGAAGGGCGACGCGGGCGCCGCACTTACGGAAATTGGCCGCCAATATGCCGACGGCGCCGACCCTATGGCTGTGCTGAAGGATTTGGCGGAGCTGACGCATTGGATCAGTGTTGTGAAGATCAACGCCGAGAATGCGAACGATCCGACCATCGGCGCGGATGAACGCGACAGGGGGTTGAAACTGACCGAAGGGTTGCAGATGCGGGCGCTGACACGGATGTGGCAGATGCTTCTAAAAACGTTGGAGGAAGTGTCACGCGCGCCAAACGCCATGATGGCGACCGAAATGGCGATCATTCGGCTCACGCATGTCGCGGATCTGCCCAGCCCTGAAGATATCGTGCGCCAGTTGTCCGGCGACGGTGGTGGGCCGCGACCTGTACCGCCTTCAGGCGGTGGTGGTGGGGGCGGCGGCGGCGTTCAGGTCAGCGCGCAGGCTTCTGGCCAAGGCGGCGCTGCGCTTCAGCCAACGCATCAGCCTGATCCGGCACCCCGCGCCTCTGCCACTGCGCTGGTTGAATATCAGAGCTTTGATCAGGTCGTGGCGCTGATCCGCGAGCGGCGCGAAATGAAGCTGCTGACCGATGTCGAAAGCTATGTAGGTCTGGCGAATTATGCCCCCGGGCGCATCGATTTTCAGCCCGCCTCCGGCGCCCCATCGGACCTGGCGCAGCAACTGGGCGCCAAGCTGATGGCCTGGACCGGGTCACGCTGGATGATTTCGGTTGTGTCCGAAGGTGGTCAGCCAACCGTCGCTCAAAGCCGACAGAAGGCCGAGGATGAAGCACGGGCTGAGGTCGCCGCCCATCCGCTGGTCGCGGCGGCGCTGGCGACGTTTCCCGGTGCAGAAATTCGCGACATCCGTGCGCTTGCGGCGATGGACGAAGCGGCCCCGCCGCCCCCTGAAGATGATGACGATGACATGATGGATGACGACTGGTCGCCGGTCGATCCCTTTGCGGAATAGGAGAAGACGAGATGCTGAAAGGCCTGGGAGATATGGGCAAGCTGATGAAGCAGGCCCACGAAATGCAGTCGAAGATGCAGGAAGCGCAGGAAAAGCTGGATGACATCACTGTCACCGGCGAAGCGGGCGCTGGCATGGTCACCGCGACAGCGTCGGCCAAGGGCGCTGTGGTCAGCCTCAGCATCGATCCGTCACTGTTCAATCCCGACGACAAGGAAGTCGTTGAGGATCTTATCGTCGCCGCGATCAAGGACGCGCAGGCCAAAGCCAGCGAAGCGGCGCAGGCTGAAATGGGTAAAGTGACCGAAGGTCTGCCGCTTCCCCCGGGAATGAAGCTGCCGTTCTAAGGCAAATCGCGGGTTATTCCTGCAACGCCTGTAACACCGCCGCGATCCTGTCCTTGTCGAGATTGGGTTGCGGCATGGTTGTGCCGGGGGCGAAGCCCTGGACGTCTGGCAGATAGCGGTCCAGCTGTCCCACCGTCCACGCCCCGCCCATCTCGCGCAGCGCCTGTGAATAGGCGTAGCCCGGCGCGCTCCCGACCGGGCGGCTGACCACCCCTACCAACGACGGGCCGGTTTGGTCGCCGGCAACGCCCGGCGCAATCTGGTGGCAGGCGGCGCAAGGCGCCAGCGCCGGGTTGACCCCATCGCCTTCGCGGTTGCGGCTGAGCATCAGTACCGCTGGGGTGTCATTAAGTTTCAGATAGATGCGTCCGGCCTGGTCCTGCGCGATGTCGCGCAGCCGCTGGTTCAGATGCAGACGTTCAACAAAGATCGCGCGGCCTTCGTTCACGCGGACCCGCATCAACATGTTGGCCTTCAGCGTCGCAATCATCAGATCGCCGTGCCAGGTTGGAAATTCGCCGCCCTGATACTCAATCAGCTCATTCACGCCGACCGATGGCAACCACGCGTAGACAGGTTTTTCAAATCGGTCGTGCCGCCCCAGGTTGGGCGCGCCGGGCCAGCGGTATTTGCCGTAATTCACGCCATAGATGTCGAGCGGCCAGCCATAGTTCGCGTCGACCCGCAGCAGGTTCAGCTAGTCCCCGTCCTTGGGCCCATGCTCGGTCGACCAGATTGACCCGTCCGAGGCGATCGTCAGACCGGCGTTGTTGCGATGGCCAATGGACGTGACAGTGGCGGCGCCGGTTTCAATGTCCACTTCCAGAACTTTGCCATAGTGTCCTTCGGAGCTCTGCGGATCAGCGCCTTGATTGGTGCGCCCGACCTTGTCAAAGCCATGATCGCCGATCGTCAGCAGGATCGTCAGCAGGATCGTCTGCAGGATCGTCTGCGGAGCGACAAGCGCCATCGTGCCCGCAGTCTGCAGCGGGAAGACCCGGGCGGCGACAGGAAGACAGGGCTGGCTGCGAAAACACTTGGCGCCATGCGGCGGTTTGCGCCGCCTCAGCCAACAGCGGCCAAGGGAACGATATTTGCGAGACGGCCAGTCGATAGCACGGCGCGCCATCGTCTCCTTTTTCGATGTGAGAATGGGATGCAAAAACCTTAACGCCCTCAGCAGTGCGGTGGGCGGCGATGTCTTTGGCACCGACTGTGTTTTTGTCCTTTTGCCGCCCAAACGGGGCTTGCAAGGCGGCAAGATCAAACGGAGCGGCGATGGGCAGGCGTTCGAACGCGTCCTCGCCAAAGGAAAAATGCAGCTCGCCCGTTGGCGTGATCAGCAGTATCAGATCATCAACCACCGCCAGCGCGCCACCGCTGCCGGGGTCCTTGGGGGCTGGGATCAGAGTATAGCGGACGGGCTCGTGCATCCTGCCCCCGATCCAGGTCAGCGAAGGTTCCTCCGCCACCGGGGGCGGCGCCGGGCTGCGCCAGTTCAGCGCCGCGATCACGACGGCAAGGGCCGCAAGGGCGACCAGACCAGTTCTAAGGGGGTTGAAACGCATCACCATCACCCATCCCGCACACCGGCGGATCAGGCACCTGCGGGGCTAAGCAGACACTACAGCGCCGCCCCCTGCAAGGGCGTCGCGCGGGGTGATCACACCCAGCCGGTCAGTTCCGCTTCGACGATGGCTTCGATCATGTCTATATGCGCTTCGTCGTCATTCAGGCAGGGAATGTAATCAAAACGCTCGCCACCAGCCTCTTCGAAGGCTTCCATGATCTCTTCGTTGATCTCTTCCAGCGTCTCGACGCAGTCGGATGAAAAGCCTGGCGCCATGACGGCGATGTGCTTTTTGCCTTCTTTGGCCAGCTCGGCCACACGTTCGACCGTGTAGGGCTGCAGCCATTCCTTGGGGCCAAACCGGGATTGGAAGGTACTTTCAACCTCTTCCGGCGCCCAGCCCAGCCGTTCACGCATCAGGCGTGTCGTCTTGTGGCAGGTGCAGTGATAGGGATCGCCCTTGTCGAGGTATTCCTTCGGCAGGCCATGGTAAGACGCGACCAGAACATCTGGTTTCGCATCCATCGCGGTATATGCCTTCTCAACCGATTGCGCCAACGCCTCGGCGTAGAGGGGATGGTCATAATAGGCGGGAACGGTGCGAAAGGCTGGCTGCCAGCGCATTTTCATCAGATGGCGGAACGCTTGGTCATTCGCCGTCGCCGTCGTGGTGGCGGAATACTGCGGGTAGAGCGGGAAGAACACGATCCGGTCGCAGCCCTGATCAGCCAGCTTCTGGATGGTCGAGCCCGTCGACGGGTCGCCATAACGCATGCAGTAGTCGACAATCAAACTGTCGGCGTATTTCACTTCCATCCGCGCGGCTAGCTTTTCTGTCTGCGCGCGAGTGAAGGTGCGCAGCGGGCTTTCATCCTTTTCCTTGTTCCAGATGGAGGCGTAAGCCTCGCCCGACTTGGATGGCCGCGTCGTCAGGATCACGCCGTGTAGGATCGGCTGCCATAACCATTTTGGCGCTTCTATGACGCGGGTGTCCGACAGAAACTCGCGCAGATATCGGCGCATGTTCCAGTAATCGGTGCCGTTCGGCGTACCGAGATTAACCAAAAGCACGCCGGTCTTGCGCGCGGGAACGCGCGGGTGATCCGAAGGTGCGAAGGCGAGACGATCCATCGTCGCGTGATCTTTCATGTAATCGGCTCCCATTTCCTTATCGGCGTACCTAGCCCGCTTCCCTGCGGGATCAAAGGCCCGCGGCGTATTTTGTCACGCCTACTCGCCGGCCTTTTCCCCGGCGGACTGTTCTGATGCGCCTAAAGCTTCGGCCAGACGCGCCTTGGCCGATCCCGGGCGCAGCGGCTGTTGCTGCGATGCGTCGGGTGACCAGCCCGTAAGATACACGATTTCAAAGCTGGCGGCGATGCGACCCTGGTCCTCGTATCCGGCGGCGGGGTAATTTTGGGCGTAAATTTCGGCCATGCGCATCATCGTGGCGCGGCGGGTGAAGGTTTTGCGCCGATGGATCAGCGTGTTTGCCTCGCCCATGTCGCGCAGGTCGCGCATCAGGTTGAACGCTGATTGATACGCCACTGTCACTTTGTCGACATCTGCGACTGGCAACGCAAATCCAGCCCGCTGCAGCAGCCCACCCAGATCACGCACTTCGCCCATTGGAGCGATGCGGGGGGACAAGCCGCCTTCAACTTCCGCTTCCGCCTCGGCGAAACTGGCGCGCAGCTCCGCCAGGGTTTGGCCGCCAAAAAGTGCGACCAGTGCCAGCCCGTCGGGCTTCAGCGCCAGACGCATCTGCGTCAGCAGGCCGACCGGATCGTTCACGCGGTGCATGGTCAGAACGCCGACAACCACGTCAAACCCGCCAGGGGCGAGGTCTGGCGTTTCAGTCGGGGCGATGCGCGTTTCCGCGTCGGGCGCCAGCGCGGCGGCATGTGCGGCCATCGCCGCGCTGTCCTCAACCTGCACCATATGTTCGGACCCGGCGCGGCTGCGCAGCGCGGCGGTGAGGATGCCAGCGCCACCGATGACCGCAGCGCGCGGAAAATCGCGTTTCACGTCATCCAGCCGGTCCGCCAGCCCGTCACTGACACGCTGCAGAAGGAAATCAGCCTTGGTTAACGTGCCTTTAACTCTGGGCGCCCGCTTGATGCGGGCCTGATGGTCGAACAACTCGGACATGATGGTGCGCCTTTCGCCTATGGCGGTTCATATAGCGGCGAAGAGAGCGGTGTAAAAGGCTGGGCGCGCCTGGCGATCGGGACGGTCGTGGGCTTTGGCTACCCTGTACAATGACCGTCATGCCGGGCGGAATTGCACCAGATGGGTGGCGTCTACCCTGAATGCTGGCGCGATATCTCATTTCTCTCCGGACCGGCATGCGGCTGTTGCGCTGCGCCGTTGGAGGCTGACTTTGGTGAGAACGCCCTCTGCGAAGTTTGCATCCAGGATCCGCCCGCATGAGATCGCGGCGCGGCAGGCGTCGCGTATGAAGGGGGTGGGCGAAAGTTGGTGCTGGCGCTAAAGCATGGCGACCGGTTGGACATCGCCCCCCTTGCGGCAGGCTGGATGGCGCGGGCGGCGGGCGATCTGGTCAGTGAGGCGACATTGATTGCGCCGGCGCCGCTGCACTGGCTGCGTCTGGCGCGCAGGCGGTTTAATCAGTCTGGCGAACTCGCCCGCAGTCTTGCGGACCTATCGAATGCGTCAGAAGTTCTGGCGCTGGACCTGTTGGAGCGCCGCCGCCCCACGGAAAGTCAGGACGGCAAGACCCGCGCCGAAAGGCGAGCGAATGTCGCCGATGTCTTTCGGTTGAACCCGAAATGGGCGCGTCGGGTTCGCGGCACCCGGGTTTTGCTGGTTGATGACATGCTGACGACCGGCGCGACACTGTCCGAGTGCGCCCGCGTTTGTCGCGCGGCTCGCGCCGCAGAAGTGAATGTGGTCGTCATGGCGCGTGTTGCGTAGGGGGGCGCGCCTGCCTAGATAGGACCTCTGTTAGACAAGAGGTGCGCCATGAAGCCCGTTGAAATCTACACCACGCCGATCTGCGGTTTCTGCCGCGCTGCGAAATCGCTGCTCGACAAAAAGGGCGTCGTCTACACCGAGATTGACGTGATGATGAACTCGTCAAAAAAATCTGAAATGGTCGCACGCGCCAATGGCGGCCGCACCGTGCCGCAGATTTTCATTGGGCCGGATCACGTTGGCGGCTGCGATGATCTTTATGCGCTGGAGCGTGACGGACGGCTGGACGGGATGCTGGCAGTCTGATCTTGCATCCGAAACGCGGCGCGGCGATGGTTCGCGCATGAGCAAACTCAACGCCGCCCTGATCCAGTTGTCGTCAACGGACGATCCCGACACGAACCTGCCCGTCACCGAGGCGTTGATCCGTGAAGCAGCTGCGTCAGGCGCGACTTTGATCGCGACACCGGAAGTGACCAATGTCGTGTCGATGAGCCGCACGCGCCAGACCGCGGTGCTGCGTGAAGACGGCGAGGATCAGACGCTTGCCCGTTTGCGCATTGTCGCGGCTGAATTGCGCATTTGGTTGCTGATCGGCTCGCTCGCCGTGAAGGGCGCTGCGGACGGGCGGTTTTCGAACCGGTCGTTCTTGATTAATCCGGCTGGCGCGGTCATTGCGACCTACGACAAGATCCACATGTTCGACGCGATTCCGACGGCTGAGGAACGCTACCGCGAATCGCGCGGCTACAAGCCGGGCGATCGTGCTGTGCTGGCGGCCACCGACATAGCGCGCATCGGGATGACTATCTGTTATGACATGCGGTTCCCCGAATTGTATTTACGCCTCGCCCGCGCCGGCGCGCAGATCCTGACCATCCCGGCCGCTTTCACCCGCCCGACCGGCGCGGCGCATTGGGAGGTGCTGTTGCGCGCCCGTGCAATCGAAACCGGCTGCTTTGTTCTTGCCCCCGCGCAGTGCGGCGAACACGCCGCTTCTGAGGGGCCGGCGCGCAAGACTTGGGGTCATTCAATGATGGTATCGCCCTGGGGCGAAGTGCTGGCCAATGGCGGCGATGCGCCCAGCGTTGTCAGCGCAGAACTGGATCTGGCTGAGGTCGCCATGGCCCGCCGTCGCGTGCCGTCGCTGGTGGGTGCGCAGGTCTTTGACGGGCCTTGACATCAGCCCAGCGCGGCAGTTGGTTTAGCATGAAACCAATTTAGAGAGACGAAGATGCGCCTGAACGAAGACCCAATCACTTTCACTGTTTTCACCGAGATCAAGATCATCGAACAGTTGGCTGCGCTGCGTATTCAACGGGCGCTGCCCGAAGGATTGCAGGTTTCGCATTTTGCTGTGCTGAACCATTTCGCCCATCTCGGCGGTGAAAAATCGCCCGCTCAGCTCGCCAAGGTCTTTCAAGTGACCAAGGGCGCGATGACCAACACAATCTCACGGCTGGAAACCTTTGGGTGCGTCAAGATCCGGGAGGACGAGGCGGACAAGCGCCGCAAGCTCGTCTCTCTCACCGTCAAGGGGCAACGCGTGAGGGAAGAGGCGATGGCCTACGTCGCCCCGGTGTTCGGCCAGATTTCGCAGGAATTTGGCCGCGAACGCTTGCGGTCTGCTCTGCCGATCTTGCGTGATCTGAGAATCTATCTTAGCGCTGGTTAACACTTGGGAAAACCTGAGCTAATGTCAGATTTTATAGCTTCAGACGCAGGCGTTACGGTAAAATTGCTGTCATATTCCGACACCTGAATCCTCACGATTTGGGGGTTTGTCCTCTAACCCTTTGCTTGCGTTAAAGAAAAACTCCTCGCGCAAAGATTTCAGGTTGCAAGACTTGTGAGTATGCGCGGAAATTTTCCTTTAAATCGAAGGGCCCCCACCGCATATATCAAGATCGTGAAAGAAGAGGCGGCCACAAAACTGTTGCACAAAGCGACGCGCAAAAGACCTTTTCTAGACGAGTACGCCTGCGTGATGCAGGCGAAGGGACAGTAGTAGGACGTTATGGCGACGAAGGAATCGGTCGGAAGCGACATCATTCGGCTGTTGGGCGAGAAGATCGAAACGGATCTGGCGCTGACGGCTGAGACGAATATTGTTGCGGACACTGGTCTCGACTCCGTCAGCGTTATGGATTTCGTCTTTGAACTGGAAGACGAGTTCGGGATCACGGTGCCTCTGGACAGTATCTCGGACGTGAAAACGGTGGGTCAACTCACCGACGCGATCTATGGCCTGATGCAGGAAGACGCGTAACGCGGTGAATTCAGGAGCGCGGTGTGAGCCTCGAAGATAAAGTAAAGAAGATCCAGGAAGCTTTCGGTGGTTTGAAGGCGCTGGGCCGTGATCCAACCTCGTTGGAATTTGATCGGGTCACCTCGCCGACCGAGGCTGAGCTGGACGGCAAGAAGATGATCCTTCTTGGCACAAACAACTACTTGGGCCTGACTTTCGACGAAACCTGCGTCAACGAGTCGAAAGCCGCGATTGACGAATTTGGCACCGGCACCACCGGCAGCCGGATCGCGAACGGCACGTACAACCTGCACAAGCAGCTGGAAGAACGCGTCGCGCAGTTCTACGGCAAGCGGTCCGCGATGGTTTATTCGACCGGCTACACGGCGAACCTCGGTTCCATTTCGGCGATTGCGCAGTCGGGCGATCAGCTGCTGATCGACGCCGACAGCCACGCGTCGATCTATGACGCCTGCAAACTGTCGGACGCAGAGGTTATCCGGTTCCGCCACAACGACCCTGACAACCTTGCGAAAAAGCTGGAGCGTTTGCAGAGTAAGCCAGGCGACAAGATTGTCGTGACCGAAGGCATCTATTCCATGCTGGGCGACAGCGCCCCGCTGAAGGAAATGGTGGCGGTCAAGAAAGAATACGGCGCGTACCTTATGGTGGACGAGGCGCATTCGCTGGGCGTCATGGGCGCCAAGGGGCGGGGCCTGTGCGAACAGGACGATGTCGAAGCGGATTGCGATTTCATCGTTGGCACCTTCTCGAAATCGGTCGGCACCGTCGGTGGGTTCTGTGTATCCGACCATCCGGGTGTGGACGCGCTGCGCTCGATCAGCCGCCCATACATGTTCACCGCATCGCTGCCCCCGGCCGTGATCGCCGCCGCGCGTCAATCGTTCGACCAGATCGACGCAAACCCGCAGCTGCGCGACCGGCTGTGGCGCAACGCCCGCATCCTCTATGATGGTCTCGAAGCGCTGGGCTTTAAGCTTGGGCCAGAAGTCAGCCCCGTCGTCGCAATCATGCTGCCTGGTAAGGAAGTTGCTGTTCGGTTCTGGAACGCGCTGATGGAAGCCGGTGTCTACACCAATATCGCCATTCCGCCATCGACCCCGAATGCGCTGAGCCTGCTGCGTTCGTCGATCTCGGCTGCGCATACACGTGATCAGATCGCAACTGCGCTGGATGTGTTTGCTCAGGTCGGCGCCGAACTGGACCTGATCCCTGCAAACAAAGCTGATCGCCGTCGGTTGGCTGAACGTGAAGGTCCCCTGCGGGTCGTCAAGGGCGGCAATGCGCCGGCCCAGCCTGCTGCAGCAAAGGTGGAGGCGCGCAGCGCAAGCGCCAAAGGCTGATCACTGGTGGCGGTGCCGCCTGATCTTCCATAAAAGATATCGGGGGCCGCCTTCAAAAGTGAGGGCGGCCTTCAGCAATCTAGAGACATGCAAAACCTTGCCTACCCACCACCGAACCCGCCATGAACCCATGGCTGGGGCAATTGTGCGGGCTGGCGCGGTCAGATCCCAGAGTTTGGCAAAACGCGCTTCATCCGCACCGACGATGTCGGCCGCGCGGCCGGTGCGTTCAACACGAATCTCGATCTTGTAGGTCCTGGCGTAGAGCGCCCGCCAGGCGTCGGGTCCGGCTTGGTCCGGCGCCAGATGGGCGGCCCATTGCGCGGCGGTTTCGGTGGCTGTCGCAACAGCTGCCGCGGCCTTGTCACGGGCTGCGTCGTCGCGGGCCCAGACAATCGCGGCGCGCTGGCTGAACCGGGCCCAGAACGTCGTATCGCGCAGCGTTGGGGCCATCCGGCGATGAAATTCATCAATCGTCACAACGGCGATCTTGGCCCGCATGTCGCCAAAGGTTTCAGGGTAAACGTTCGGTGGCAGACGCCTGCCCAGCCACGCCACCAGCCCCTTTTGGCCATAATCCGTGGGCCCGTCGATCAGCGCATAGAAATCCAGCATCCCCTCAGGCACGCCGCGTTGCAGGCATGATCCATAGAACAGAACCGCAGCCACGCCCGGGCGCGCACCGATATCGGCGGCGAAGGCGTAGGCTTCTTCAAAAGTGGGTTCCAACAGCTCCGTCGCGATGAAGCGCATCAGCGCCGGGTCGGCCATCAGGTTCAGTCGCTCAGTTTTTCGAGGTTCTCATCCGCACGGCGCGTCGCCGCCTCAAACCGTTCCTCGAACGTGGCAAGGTTTTTCTTCGGTTCCTGATAGAACGCGGTGAACTTCATCAGATACAACAGCGTCGCGTTCAGCGTGCGGCCCGCCCAGCCCATTGGCCGGTCGAAATCGAACAGCAGGATGACGCGTTCATCATCCGTGTCGTTCCAAACCTCATGCTCATACGTATCGTCAAGGACGATCACTTCGCCAAAGTTCCAGGCCTTGATCTGATCATGCACGCGGATACGACATTTTTCGCGCTCCTTTGGCAGGATCAAGCCCAGATGGGCGCGTACGATGCCTTTGGTGACGCCGGTATGCGCGGGAATGTGATATCCTGGGGCGAGGATTGAGAACCATGCTGTCTGAATGTTCGGCACACGGCTGAGCAGTTTTGCCGTTTCAGGCGCCTGCTCACAGTTCTTTTCCAACTGCTCGCCAAACCCGTAGAGGATAAAGGTCTTCCACTGCTGCGCCTTTGCGATGCGGTGCTGGTCGGGTGAGATCTGCTCAAACCCCGGGATCGCGTCGCGATGCTTCAGGATTTCCTGTGCTTCGTCGCGGATTTGCTCCCAGTTATCCTCAAATTCCTTGAGGAAGGGAAAGTGTTCGTTGCCGATAAACGGCGTATCGGGCACCAGACTGGAGCGCGACTGGACCTTGGCGATCTTGCGCGTCATCATCTTGCCGAACTTTTTCACCCGCTTGCGCAGCGGGCGATTCAGCGTTTCTGGCTTCTTGGTCTTGATCTCTTCAGCGGCGGACATCTGTCTGATCCCCTTCTTTTCGCGCCATCCCTTACAGTTTCGCAATGGCGAAGTCGAGTAGGTCAGGCTGCGAGGAATGTAGCGGTTTCATTGGCTGTGACCACGACGTGACCGTCAGGGCCAAGGCTGAACCGTTCTCCGTCCACCACAAAGTCGGTCGAGAGGGTCATTTCAACCACATGCGACGTTCCTGACCGATACGCGCGCCGCATCCAGCCCATCGGCGCGCCATAAGCCACGAAGGGCGCGGCCAGCAGCGGCGCAGGCGGATCGGCGCGAAGGTCGAGCCACCGGATGGGCCCCGCGCCGCCATTCCAGAACGGCGCCATGCCGAAGATCAGCTTGCCTGGAAGTGATGTCATCCCGAAGAGCATACGGGCCTCTTCGACCCCTGCGGCGTTGTCGTGTGCAACGGCGAACGTGTCGCCCGCGCGCAGGGCCTTGCTGAAAATCAGTTTGATCAGCGTTATCGCGACTTGGGCGCCGTGACGCGCGGCGATGTCTTCCTGCGCGATCCGGGTCACTGTTCCATAGGCGCCAGCGCCCATGATGAAACCTCGGATTGTGGGCAAACCTGTGCGGTCGATGCGCAACAAAGGCAAGGTAGTCTTGCGGATGGGTCCGCTGCGGGCGAGATCCACGGCGCGGTCGGCTGGTAGCGCGCCTGCGCTGCGGGCGATCAGATTGGTGTTGCCATGGGCGACAATCGCAAAGTTGGGCTGCGTCGGGCCCCAGATCTTGGGGGTGCGGCTGATCACCTCGCGCACTGTGCCGTCACCGCCGTCGATGATCAGCGTCTGCACGCCCATCGCCGCCATGTTTTCCAGCGCAGCGTCCAGATCAGCGAAATCGCTGGGCGCGCGCGCGACCAGATCTGGCGCGGGCCGGGGCAGCGCGCCGCCGCCGGTGGATCTGGCGTTTCGGATATAGCCGATCATCTTGGTCATTGCGTCTCGTACGGCATGGCTGTCGCCAGGGCTGGGCTAGAACTAGGCCAAGCCCTATAAGGTCGCCGGAAGAGGAGCAAGCGATGACCACCCTGGCGCACCTGACAGACCTGCATTTGCCACTCCATGGCGGTTTGCGCGCGCGGGAACTGGTGGGCAAGCGCGCGCTGAGCGCGGCGAACTGGCGGCGTAGCCGTCGGCGCACGCATAACCCCGACATCGCCGCCCTAGTGGCCGAGGATATCAAGGCTTTGGCGCCCGACCATGTCGCCGTGTCGGGCGACGTGGTCAATTTCGGCCTGCCGCGTGAGTTTGAGGCGGGCGCAGCCTGGTTGACGCGCCTT